>JBATHN010000826.1:0-2176 GCA_049666885.1 Desulfobacterales bacterium | reverse complement strand
ACGGTAAACATAAAGGGCCATAAGCGTCAAACGCGATAAAATAGCACCGGATTAGACGCCTGAATAAAAATTGCGATCCTTTTGCCATAAAAGTATGTGGTTTACCTTTCTGCCCCCTGCCCGCTATCGCCCTCGCCTGCCCGCAATGCCTGCGAGGCAGGCGGGTCTCAGCAGGAAGTTAAAAGAAAAATCACCTCAGCGATCTCAGCACCCCAAGTCCCGCCTTCAGCGGGACGGGCGGTGAATTAATATCTACACAAAAATGTACTCATCAGTATCATCCGGCTCTCCGCTATCTCTGTGCCTCGAGCGGGTGGTGATTTTTAAAAACGGGGAGGGTAGCCATGGAACCAGCTGAAAAATTGAAAGGCAAACGGCTTCTGATTGTTGACGACGAGCCGGACATACTCGACACCTTGATCGAGCTGCTCGACACATGTGTCGTCGAAACCGCACCGAGTTTTGAAACCGCCCTGAAATTTCTCGAAAAAAACACCTATGATGCCGCCATCTTCGACATCATGGGGGTCAGGGGACTCGATCTATTGAAGGTCGCCGTCACAAGGGACATTCCCGTGCTGATGCTGACGGCGCATGCACTCGATCCGGATAGCCTGGTCTCGTCGATCAAAGCCGGCGCACGCGCGTATGTGCCCAAGGACGAGATCGCGGACATCCAAACTTATCTGCTCGATCTTCTGGAAGCCCGCGAGGGGGCTGTTCATAAGCGTTCCAAGTGGTACTTCCGATTAAAGCCTTTTTTCGACGACAAGTTCGGCATCGGGTGGCGTGAAGCAGAAAGAGCCTTCTGGAAAGGCTTCGACCTCGAGGCCTCCCTATCCAGAGAAGAGCTGGAAAAAATACTTTAACCTTTTAACCCTGAACCTGGAACCGATCAGTTTAGGATTATGTTTCAACGATGAAGATTTTAACTGGCATTTGTTTCATCGTTTTTGTGGCATTAGTTTCATAACACTATAACTTTAAATATACAGTTGCCCTTAAAGGGGATTGGTATGTGAAGTTAACCGTTTGTTATTGCGTAACAATTTTATTTAATTGTAACTTTTTGATATTGCATGATTTTTGCATCCATTAACTATGCTCTAACATGTGCAGACACAGTTGATTCGTGGTTCGAAGGTAAACAAACACTTTCAGGGGAGAACCACTATCTGATGCGGATAGATAGTCGTTTTAATAACAGTCTGGTTTTGCCTCCAACCTCCAATGAACTCCCTGTTCATCTCGTCAGAAATGCCTCGCAGTTGATAGTCCAAACGTCCGTGCACCTCCAAGGAATCAAGTGGCGCACAGATTTTATTTCCATATCGCCTTTTTTTAAAGCAATTGAATTAAACGACCAACCCGAATCCAAACGATTCGGTTCGATAGCATTCTGAAATACGGGCTGCCGAAGGGCGGCCGTTGGCTCATGAGCACATAAACCTGCCGGCGAGTTGCGCCTGGACGTCGGCATTGAACATGTCTCATCATCGCTTTCCCTCGCCGCTCATGAAGAGCGTCCTCTCTTTTGAAAAAGGGGAGACAGAGGGGATTTTAGAAACGATTTTTACACCGAATACCACTTTTCATTAATGCCCAAATCTTAGGGAGGAAAATAGTCTTATTTAGTGTTTATCAACTATTTGTCCTACTGGGCTGGTCACAAAAAGGGGGAAAAAGAGAAAAAGGGGGGAGGTATGAAAAACTTGTCACACCGCTTTGTCTCCATCGTTTTTTTGAGCTTCATCGTTGCCGCATGGCTTCCTTGTCTCGCAATAGCCGCTACATGTGAAAAGCCGATCGCAACAATGGTTTCCGTGCAGGGAACCGTGGAGTCGCAAAGGGTAGGGGATAGCGGGTGGCAGCCGGCTGTCTTGAACGATACCTTTTGCCCCGGTGACATGATCCGGGTGGGGAACAACAGCCGGGCAGACCTTGCTTTGGCCAGTGAAGCGCTCATGCGTCTCAACGAGAACAGTGCCATCACCCTCCAGGAGTTCAAAGAAAACCGCAAATCCCTGTTAGACCTTTTCAAGGGCGCCGCGCATTTCTTCAGCCGCCAGCCCGAGAGCCTCGAGGTGAATACCCCTTACACCATTGCCGGAGTGCGCGGAACCGAATTTTTCATCCGCGTGGACGCCGACCAAACCTTCCTGTCGATATTCGAGGG
>JBATHN010000825.1:0-3779 GCA_049666885.1 Desulfobacterales bacterium | reverse complement strand
GCCGAGGGGTCCAGCTCTATACGAAGGCATGGAGGTTATTATTTGCCGGCGTCTCAGCGGCAAATGAATTAAATTCACTCTGCGACTCTGCGGTGATTGGATGTTACACATAAAATCCGGTTACCCGCCGTAATCTATCAAATTCTTATTTTCACCGAGTTTTTCTGGCCCCTGTTGCGTCAGGTTGCATTTCCAGACAGATGTGATTATACTGGCAGCGTTATGAAATCGCACAACGAAAAAATACCTGATCCCAAAGAAATTGAGAAGGAAATCAGCGAGTTCCTCTCCAAAAAATTCAAAGACAACGTCAAAATTGTCTCGCCTGTCGTATTGCACCAATCGCTGGCGTTAGAGAAACAGGAGCCCTCCTCAGATTCCACAAAAAAGATCAATTTTGATCTATTGCCCGAGGACCTCATCGCCTTCCTTGACCAGTACATCGTTAAGCAGGATCGGGCCAAGGCCATTCTGGCCACAAAAATTTGCACCCATTTTAACCGCATCAAACGCTCTCAAAACCGACCGGCCGATGACAACGCCATGATGATCGGCAGCATTAAAAATAATGTCCTGATGCTCGGCCCGACCGGTGTCGGCAAGACGTACATCATCAAACTGATCGCCGAAAAAATCGGGGTCCCGTTCGTCAAGGGCGACGCCACCAAATTCAGTGAAACCGGTTATGTCGGCGGAGACGTCGAAGATCTCGTGCGGGACTTGGTGCGGGAAGCCGATGACGATATCGAGCTGGCCCAGTATGGCATCATTTACATCGATGAAATCGACAAAATCGCCGGCAGCCGCGAGCACATCGGCGCTGATGTTTCCCGCACCGGCGTTCAGCGCGGGCTTCTCAAACCGATGGAAGAAACCGAAGTCGATCTGAAGGTCGCCCATGACCCGATTTCGATGATTCAGGAGATCGAACGATATCGTAAAACCGGCAAGCGCAACAAACGCGTCCTCAACACCAAGAACATCCTTTTCATCATGAGCGGGGCCTTCGCCGATCTGCCGGCGATTATTCGTAAACGCCTCAACGAAAGGGGTATCGGTTTCGGGGCCCCCATAAAACACGCGTCAGAGGATCTGGACATCCTCCTGCACGTCAGATCCGAAGATCTCATCAAATACGGGTTCGAATCCGAGTTTGTGGGGCGTCTGCCGGTTCGGGCAATTTTCGAGAATTTGACAGAGGCCGATCTGTTCGAGATCCTGCACAACCCAAACAACCCGATCATGCTCGGGAAAAAACTCGATTTCGCCGCTTACGGAATCGACATCAAGTTCGATGAAGACGCTCTGAAAATACTGGCCAAAATCGCTTGCGAAGAAAACACGGGCGCCAGAGGGCTTGTCAGCGCCGTGGAAGGCGCCCTGCTTCCTTTTGAAAGAAAACTGCCATCGACCGGCATCCGGGAATTTCCGGTCACCGAACGCGTGATTCGCAAACCCGAGGAAGTGCTGGCCGAAATGACTGCTGCGACAAATCGTGATACGCTGCACAACACCTTCGAAGAGCTGAGCCGCAAGGAGCAGGCCTTCATCAGAGACTACCTCAAGTCGAGCACAGGCAACCTGGCTGGAAATTACAGCCTGACCATGACCACTGCGCGCATCGCCAACGTGGCGTATTGTTACTCCCGTCACATCGTAGACGTGGAAACGGCAATTCGCCAGATACGATCCTACTATGATGAGGTCAAAAAAATCGAACTTTTTTTCTTTAAAAACCATGACATAAACGTCGTGCTGGAAGAGGATGCGATTGATTTTATCATTGAAAAGTTCGTGACATCTGATATGCATTTGGATGAGTTCTACAAAAAGCTGAACATAGACTTCGAACACGGCTTGAAGCTGGTACGGGAAAAAACCGGCAAAAATCGATTCTTCATTAACCGTGAAGCGTTGCTGAATCCGGAAACCTATATTCGTAACAGTCTCGCCACGGAGTTGAACCTGCCATAGTGTCCATCCATAAATGGCCTTTTTTCCGTTGTACTGCGTTCTCCGCGGGTTTCCGGCTGCGGCGTACGTAAAGTACGCCTCGCCGCAAATCCCGCCGCGGCGGGATGCGGCCTTGCCCAGCGAAAAAAATTCTCATTTATGAATTGGACACTGATTAGGGCCTCTGAACGATTCCGGATCGGCCATAGATAGTGCCTATCCGCTAATGGCCCTTTTCCGCAATTCCCCGCCTGCTTCGGGACAGGTCGGCGTCAATAAGCGGAAACGTTTGTGCGGCTTAAAGAACCGTCTGCCACCGTGGAATACTGCTGATATCATTGAACTTGCGAAAAATCGCACATTTCTGGATCGGAAAGGTATCAGTGCCCTTTATGAAACCATGGGCACTCGTTAGCTGCACAGGGATGCCTGCTACCGTGCCCGCCATGTACGAAACCTGAACCGCTCCCGGAACGGATAATTATGATTGGAATATCAAAACTATATTGCGGAACCGTCGAGCCTTCGGATGCCCTGCGTTACGGCCGCCACTCGTCACGTCTGCCTTCTCACCTGTTGCAGTTTTCAGAGGACAAGCGTCCGGTTGTGGTCTGGAACGTGACACGGCGGTGCAATCTTAAATGTGTGCACTGCTATGCCCATGCCGAGGACAAATCCTTTGCGAACGAGCTTTCCACCTCTCAGGGTCGTGACCTCATTGACGATCTGGCCGGTTTCGGCGCTCCGGTACTGCTGTTTTCCGGCGGTGAACCTCTTGTGCGCAAAGATCTGCCCGAGCTGGCGGAATACGCCGTGAATAAAGGAATGCGGGCCGTCATTTCCACCAACGGCACCCTTATCAACCCCACCATGGCCCGGACACTCAAAGAGATCGGCCTTTCTTATGTGGGGATCAGCCTGGACGGAATGCAGGAAATCAACGACCGTTTCCGCGGTGTCAAGGGAGCGTTCGCGGCGGCACTGGAAGGCATTCGGAACTGTCAGACGGCCGGAATAAAAGTCGGGCTGCGGTTCACAATCAATAAGTTCAACGTCAACGAAATCCCGGCCATCTTCGATTTGTTGGAAGAGATGGACATCCCGCGCGTCTGCTTCTATCATCTGGTCTACGCCGGGCGCGGCTCGAAACTGGTGGCCGACGATCTGACCCACGAGGAGACCCGCCGGGCGGTCGACCTGATCATCGACCGTACCCGGCAGCTGCACGAGAAGGGCAAACCAAAGGAAGTTCTGACAGTCGACAATCACGCCGACGGCCCCTACCTGTATATGCGGCTCCTGAAGGAGAACCCGGCCAGGGCCGCGGAAGTTCTCGAGCTGCTCGAGATGAACGAGGGCAACAGCTCCGGCCGCGGCATCGGCTGCGTCAGTTGGGACGGCGAGGTATATGCCGATCAGTTCTGGCGCCACCACAGCTTCGGCAATGTCACCCAAAGGCCGTTCTCCGAGATCTGGACCGACACCTCCGAACCGCTGATGATGCGTCTCAAAGAAAAGAAAAACCATGTCAAGGGCCGTTGTGCCGGCTGCCTTTGGCTGAACGTCTGCGGCGGGAATTTCAGAGTGCGGGCCGAGGCGGTCACCGGCGACGTGTGGGCCCCGGATCCCGCCTGCTATCTGACCGACGATGAAATCGCCGATGCGGCCGCTGCCGGAGGCGGTTGTGCCGGTTAGCCGGTTTGGCCCGTTTAGCCCGTTAACCATTCGGCCGGCACCGAGTTATCACTGAGGGTACCGTCATTAACCGGCTGAGGGGTTCAATCGAATTAACCGACAAACCGGACAACGGGCCCAACCGGCTCAAC
>JBATHN010000824.1:0-2895 GCA_049666885.1 Desulfobacterales bacterium | reverse complement strand
CAATTCGTTGCCGCAGCCCACGCCCGCAACCTGACAGTAGCCGTTTGGACGGTCAACGCGGAAGAAACCATGCGGCGGCTGATTGCTGCCGGCGTCGACGGAATCATGACCGATTATCCCGACCGCCTGGCAGGCATCATCGAAGAAACACGGACGGTCGATAGAGCGAGAAAATAAGGCGGGGTGACAGCTGTTTGCGGCTCTTGGACTGCCGGTGCGGCTGCCTGGCATCTCATTCCAGATACTCTTTGAAGGTTTCCCCGTAGATCTCCCAGATGGTGGCGAAAAGCGCGGCCACGATCGGGCCGATGATGAAGCCGATGATGCCGAAGAGGCTGATTCCTCCCAGAGTACCGAAGAAGATGAGCAGTTCGTGCATCCTGGTGTCGCGCCCGACCATTTTCGGTCGGAGAAGGTTGTCCATGCTTCCCACCAAGAGTCCGCAGAAGATCAGAAGCAAAAGGGCCTTTAGATAATGCCCCATGGCGGCCAGGATGATCACCGCCGGAACCCACACCAGTGCGGAGCCGACCGCCGGGATGACCGACAGAAAGGTCATCACCGCCCCCCAGAAAACCGATCCATCGATGCCCACGGCCCAGAAGGCCAGACCGGCCAGCCCCCCCTGAATTACGCCGATGACCAGGGTTCCCTTGAGTGTGGCCCGGGAGACCGAGGTGAACCTCTCCAGCAGCCGCTCCTCGTCGTGGCTCGCCAGGGGCAAGTAATAGAGTATGCGGTCCAGGAGCAATTTGCCGTCCTTCAGAAAAAAGAACATTGTGTAGAGGAAAACGAAGAAGAGAAAAATGAAAACGATGGTCGAGCGGGTGACCTGGGCCAAGTTCTCGACGAGGAAGGTGCTGATGCTTCCCACCAGTTCCCCGGCCTTTTTGAGGATCAGTTCCTGGTACTGCTGGAAGTAGTCGTAAAACGGCAGCGATCGGAAAAAATCGGCGAACCTGGAAGGCTCCTTGATTTGATGGGTCACCCACGGCCCCACTTCGTTGCTGATCTTGATGGCCTGGGCGGTCACGATGCCGAAGAGCAGGAACAGCGGCAGGATGACGATCAGGCAGATCGTCATCAGGGTCATGACGGAGGCGAGGTTTCTTCTTCCCTTGAACCACTGCACGAACCGCTGAAAAATTGGCTGGAACATGGCCGAAAAGATCCCGGCCAGAAAAATGACAATCAGGAACTGCCGGATCATCGAGATGAAGAGGGTCGAAATGAAAAGTGCCAGCAGCAGCAGGGTGGTCTTGCTCCAGCCAAATTTGTGTGAGGGGCCGCTTTTCATGTTTGTTTCCACTGATTCTGACCGTAAAGCTCGGTGATTGGTCTCTCCAGTTGCCGGCAAGAAGGCGCTTATCTCGAACCGTTCCCGACGGTATAGAGCTGCTCACAGGCCGAGAGGCTGCCGGTGTATGCTGCGGGCCGGATGCACACGGACATTCCCATAGGGTCAACCCGCAGTCAAGGTCAAATGGACATTTTCAGCGATGATGGTTGCACCCTGCGGATGCCCCACCAGTCGGCAGCGTGGCGGCATCTCGGGGGATGCTCTCGATGCCGCGTATCCCGTCGTCGCCCCTTTTGGGGGCTTTACGTCTTCAACCGTCGCCGGTTTTTCTCCCGGCCCCTTTCAAGTCCTCTGTCGCTAAACACTGTTGGATGTTGGTGTGGTACTCCTGCAGCGGCCGCACCTTGGGGGCGCCCTCCCGACGGGCGGCGATGCCCTTGGCCGCCGCAATGGCCGCGGCGGTGGTGGTGATATAGGGAATCTTGTGCTTGATGGCGGCTTTGCGGACCTCCGAACTGGCGTGCGAGCTCTGGCGTCCGCTCGGGGTGTTGACCAGCAGTTGGATTTCGTTGTTCTTGATGGCGTCCACAAGGTTCGGCCGGCCGAAGCCCAGCTTCTGGACCGGTTCGGTTTCGATTCCCTTCTGCCCGAGAAACGCGTACGTCCCCTTGGTGGTCAGGATGCGGAAGCCCAAGTCCCGGAAGAGCCTCACGGGCTCAAGGGCGGCTGTCTTGTCGCGGTCGGCGATGGTGAAGAGCACGGTGCCCTTCAGAGGCAGGGTCACCTGGGTGGCTTCCTGAGCCTTGAAGAACGCCCTCCCGTAAGAGTGTGACATTCCCAGGACTTCGCCGGTGGAGCGCATTTCAGGCCCCAAGACCGGGTCGACTTCCGGGAACATGTTGAACGGAAACACGGCTTCCTTTACGCCGTAGTGGGGGATGATGCGTTGCTGCAGGCACAAGTCCACGAGCTTTTTACCGAGCATCACCTGGGTGGCCAGGTGGGCCATGGAAATGCTGCACACTTTGGAGATGATCGGCACGGTGCGCGAGGCACGGGGGTTGGCCTCGAGCACGTAGACCGTGTTGTCGAAGATGGCGTACTGCACGTTCATCAGGCCGACGACTTTCAAGGCTACGGCGATTTTGCGGGTGTAATCGCGGATGGTCTCGATGTGCTGGGGTGCGATGCTGATGGGCGGAATCACACAGGCCGAATCGCCGGAGTGTATACCTGCCAGTTCGATGTGCTCCATCACGGCCGGCACGAAGGCGTCGGTACCATCGGCAATGGCGTCTGCCTCGGCTTCGATGGCGTTGTCGAGGAAGCGATCGATCAAGATGGGCCGCTCGGGAGATATTTCCACTGCGGCTGCGAGGTACTGCTGCAGCATTACGTCGTCCTGTACCACCTCCATCCCTCTGCCGCCCAGCACGTAGGACGGCCGGACGATCAGCGGGTAACCGACGGTACGGGCGATCTCCTGGGCCTCGTGGATGTTGCCGGCCATGCCCGAATCCGGCTGTGGGATGCCCAGCTCGCGCATGATACGGCGAAAGCGGTCGCGGTCCTCGGCCAGGTCGATGGTGTCCGGA
>JBATHN010000823.1:0-5175 GCA_049666885.1 Desulfobacterales bacterium | reverse complement strand
CGTCCACATCGCTTATCCTGTTAACGAACGATGAATCAAGGATTTCTTGACAACCTCTGAAACTTCTGAAATTTAAACAAATCACGGGCTTTTTGAAATTCACTGAGAACCTTTACAGTTTGCTGGGTAATAAATCTAGCATGAGGAGGGGAGGTAATTATGCGATTTAGCAAAAAGAGGAGAGATTTTTTGAAGGCATCAGTCGCTGCCGGGACCGCTTTGACGATATCCGGATGGGGGTTGGATTCTCTTTTGGCGGCATCGAATAAAACTCTGACATTCGCCGATATTGGAGTCGGTGACCCTGGAGGGGATTGGTCAAAATTTACCAAACAGACGGGGTGGGATGTTAACCTTGTCGCTATCGGTAATGCGCCATCGACTATTCTCAACGTCCTGATTGCCGGAGGTGGCCTCAAAACTTATGATATGATGAATATCGTCGGCGGCTTGCAGAAACCATTGGTCGATAATGATTTGATTGTCGAAATCGATACCAACCAAATACCGAACTGGCAGAAAGATACCTATATTCAGCAATACATTGCTCCAGGCACCCCTGGTTTCGATTTCATCGGCTACAAAAACAAAATCTATGGGGTGCCCACAGTTCTCCAGGGAGACTCGTTTGCCTATTTACCGGATGTAACTGGCCCACTGGATTCCTATGGAGCCCTTTTCGATCCAAAATGGAAGGGGTATGTAGCCCTGGAAGACAATTACACTACAGCCGGTCAAAAAACGGCTCTCTATCTTAAAGGGAACAAATTGGCAGACATAAAAGACCCTTCGAATATGACCCCCGGCGAACTGAAGACGGTCATCGATTTTCTCATCGAAAAGAAGAAAGAAGGGCAGTTCCGAGTGATCTGGACCGGGTTCGAGCAGGCGGTGAACCTGCTGATGAACAAAGAAGTCTACGTGATGGACTGCTGGGAGCCCATGGTCTTTGTTGCCCGGAATAAGGGTTTGAACGTCTTGTATGCCGATCCGAAAGAGGGTTATCTGCTTTGGGCCATGGCGGCTTACATCGTTAATGCCCCGGAGCGCACGGCAGAAAAAACCAAGGCTGTTTACGATCTGTTAAACTTTATGCTGGGGCCTTGGTACGGTGCAAAGATTACCGAAATGCGCGGCTACATGACGAACCCACAAGCGGCCGAATATGCCAAAACGCACCCCGATGAATTCTCGGCGGAAGAGGCCAAGAAGGTGGCGGAAATAAGCGATGGAGTGAAGAGAAAGTTCGATAAAGGCGGCACCTGGCAGAACCGCTGGCCCGCGCATGTTGAAGAATACGAATCTGAATGGGCGCGATTTAAAGCGGTTCGCGGCAGCTGATCCATAGGGTTTTATCTTTACCATGCTCAAAAAGAATATTATCCGATATGTTTTGTTTCTTGTTCCCCTTGTATTTGTAGCCATTTTTTTAATTGTGCCTCTCGCTTTTACCATCGTCATCAGCTTCTGGGAAAGGGCGGGCTTCAGGGTCCGCCCGGCCTTCACCCTGAATTCCTATATCGACTTCTTCTCGGGCGTAAGACTTCTTGTTCTCGAACGAAGTTTCCTGGTATCGGTAGAGGCGACAATTATAAGCCTTTTGATTGCTTACCCGATAGCTTATTTCCTGGCTGCCCGCGTAAAAGCGGCACTGAGCAGAAATGTTCTGCTGCTGTTTACCATACCGTTCCTGGTAAACTATATCATTCGCACTTTTTCCTGGACTTACCTTTTAGGCCGCACAGGACCCGTGAACGAGGTCCTTGTAAGTCTGGGCTTGGCCTCCAGCCCCTTGGACTGGCTGCTGTACAGCGATTTCGCAGTTCTCTTGGGATTGGTTACGTCATATATGCCCTTAATGCTTTTCCCTTTGTGGCTGTCCTTATCCCGAATCGATCCTCAAATGATAGAAGCCAGCTGGCTGCTGGGCGCGAACCCCGTTAGAAGCTTTTTGAAAATTACCTTGCCGCTGTCAGTGCCGGGTATCTTCGCATCCGTTATATTCGGTTTCGTCGGTTGCTTTGGGGAAAGTGCGGTTCCTATCATCCTCGGGGGTGTCGGATATCAATTGATGGGCAATACGATCACCAGCACGATGGATGTTCTTAATTACCCGCTCGCAGCCGCCATGTCGAGCGTTGTGGTCGGGGCAATGGTGCTGCTTCTGTTGCTGTGGTATTTTGCGTTTGATATGAGATCCTTTCTTGGAAAAATACTGTCCTGGAAGGTATGATTTGATGTCTAAGGCCAAGGTTTGGAATAGCCTGAACTGGTGGTATATTGTCTTGGTACTGATTTTTCTTTACTTACCCTTAATCCCTCCCATCCTTTTTTCTCTGAGCGGAAGCGGGGTTTCGTTTTCCCTTAAAGATTTGACGTTTCGCTGGTACACGGATCTCTGGAACCAATCTTTGCTGATAACCTCTACAAGAACGACTCTGATCCTCGGTATGATTACCGCCTTAGTGACGCCCCTGCTTGGCCTGCTGGCGACAATGGCGGTGCGGGAACTTAGAGTTCCCCGCTTGATCCTGATGATCATTTTGCTGCCGCTCTTCATTCCTGGTGTCAGCATGGGCCTGGCTACGGCATTTTTTTTCAAACAGTTGAACATAAACACCAGTTATTGGACCATCGGGATTGTCCATATCATCTGGGCCTTGCCGTTTGCCACCCTCATTATCCTCACGGCCATGACCACCTACGACCCCATACTGACGGAGGCCGCCTTCATGCTCGGCTCCAATCGTTGGCGAGCATTTTATACAGTCGAATTGCCGTTGATATGGCCGGGAATATTCGGTGCCGGTTTGTTTTCGGTGATTCTCTCGTTCAACGAAACCTTGCGTACCTCTTTGGTTCAGGGACCGTTGAATACGGTCCAAACCTACATCTGGTCGAAATATCTTCAAGTCGGGCTGTCGCCCGATATGTACGCACTCATGAGTTTACTGATTATACTGACTCTGATTCTGGTAGGAACGCTGATAGTGGCTCAAAAATGGGGTGGAAAAACGCCGGCGGCCTGAAACTGCCTCCCATAGTGCTTACCGGCGCTTAATCTTGAAGAATAATGACATTTTCAGGGTTAAAACTCACCATCACTTTTTCATGAGATGTGTGGGTATGCCTTCGTGTGGCGGTTGCAACTGCCTTTTGCCCGTCTTTTAACTCAAGCAGATAGTCGATATTCGTACCCCTGTAGACAATTTCCATTAATCGCGCCTCAAGGCTGGCAGGGAATTCATTTTTGAGAGCCTGGAGCCTTAAATTTTCGGCACGAATGGCGACTGCGGTCGGGCCGGTTTTCAATGACGAGACCTCCGTTACAGGCACTTCTACCGTTATGCCGCCAAAAGATACGGATATCCTCTGCTCACCTATCGCTCCTATTTCCGCTTCGATAACATTACAACCGCGGAAGAATTGCGCCACAAACCGGGAACGAGGCCGTCGATAGAGGATCTCCGGTACGTCACACTGAACGCATTCACCCTTATTCAGAACGGCAATCCGGTCGCTCATTGTGAGCGCTTCCTCTTGGTCGTGGGTTACATACAGAAAGGTTGTCGCTGTCTTTCGCTGAATGTGTTTCAATTCAAACTGCATTTCACGCCGTATTTTCTCATCTAACGCGGAAAGCGGTTCATCTAACAGGAGGATTGAAGGCTGCGGGGCCAAGGCCCTCGCCAGGGCTACCCGCTGCTGCTCGCCACCACTTAGAAGCGTGGCATTTTTGTTCTCGAATCCGGCGAGTCCGACGAGTTGAAGCATTTCCGCCACTTTTTGGTTTATCCGGCCTTTATCAAGCTTTCTAGCCTTGAGACCATAGGCAATGTTTTGTGCGACTGTCATATGCGGGAAAATGGCATACTGCTGAAAAACCATGCCTAGGTTACGGTTCCACGGCTGAACATCCGCCACGCTGGCTCCCTCTATGAAGATGCTGCCCTTATCCGCCTTCTCCAAACCCGCCACCATTCTCAAAATGGTTGATTTGCCGGAACCACTCGGCCCCAAAAACGTGAAAAACTCGCCCCGGTTCACGTTCAACGTAATATTGTCAGCAATCAAGGTGCGATCGAACCGTTTGGATATCTTTTCGAGTTGAAGAATCGTTTCCGCCATTTATCGGCTATCTCTCGGGTATCGATGTTACAGCTGGGAAATAACAGTCTGTAGACTAATTTCGATTGCCTTGATTATGGTTGTCAGTTCCATCGAAGCTAAATCTGCTCTCTGGTGTAGTTCAAGTTTCTGTTCCGTTTTCACCCCTGCGATAATTTCCGCGACCTGCGAGGGGAGATACGGCAAGTGCACAAATCCGCAGGCTACATTCAGTCTCTTGTCTTTAATTATTCTCAAAGCGTTATATAACATAGCATTGCATAGAAACGTACCAGCAGAATTTGATATTCTGCCAGGGATACCCTCCTGCAGCAGCCGTGATATAATGGCCTCCAAGGGAAGGGTTGAAAATAATGCTTCATTGCTGTTTTTTGTGATCGGTTCGTTCTTAATTAAAATTCCATCTTGGTCAGGAATTTCGTAGTCACTGATGTTCACGCCGACTCGCTCCAGCCTTATCATGGTTTCCCCTGGCCACAATCCGAGACTTAGCAATATGGCGGGTCCGAGAGTTTCGATTTTTTCCTGAATCCGCTGTCGGAGGCCTTTGTTGACCACCGGCAAAGTGACACCGAAGATACGGTGAGGGCCTATATATTTTCCGTCGAGAGCCGTTACGGCCTCGTTAGCCGGATTTAGTCCCCTGCCTCCATACGGTTCAAAACCGGTCAATAGAATAGGTGATGGTTCCATGTCGAGACCTTTGCGGATGGCTGGTTAAATGAGGATGTAATTAACTGAAAGATAGAAAAATATCGATGTGAATGTATGGTGCGAGCGTTCCTGTGTCAATAATAAAGCTTTCTCCATTTGCACGCTTCTTGGACAAAGTTACTACGGTCGGAATTATTTACCGGCAAATAACCACTTGACACCGGGCAATCCAAAATCATATGGTCGAAAATAATTGAAACGCTATTTCATATTATGAAATAAGGATTCCTAAAAATTGGGTTCCTCAAGTGGCGTAAACAAATCCGCATATGACGTTCTTTCCGTTCTAAAGGCCTTTGCAAGCCTTCCAGACGAAGCCAGTCTGTCTGAGAT
>JBATHN010000822.1:0-3716 GCA_049666885.1 Desulfobacterales bacterium | reverse complement strand
CTGAACACCTGGTGTTCCTTGAAGTGACGGTGAATGCCGCGGTCCAGCTCGATGGCCGATTCCAGATTATGTCCGAAGGGCTTTTCGACGACCAATCGTGCCCACCCGTTTCCGTCGGTCTTTTCCCTTCCCAAACCGGCCTTGCCCAGCATATTTGCCACGGTTTTGTAAAGCGTAGGGGGCAGGGCCAGATAAAAAATCCGGTTGCCGCCGGTTTGGTGTCGGCTGTCGACCTCCTTCAGCAGTTCGGCCAGTCGATTGTAAGACTCCGGGTCATCGTAGGTGATCGGCAGGTAATACAGTGATTTGATAAAATGCTGGCGCCGGGACCGGTCGTCATTTTCATCGGCCAGCGCCTCGTTCATTTTTTTTCGAAACCGCTGGTCACTGAGTTCGGTGCGCCCGCATCCGACAATGGCAAAAGATTCCGGCAGCCCTTCATTGCAATAGAGGTTGAAAAGGGCCGGCATCAACTTGCGCGCTGTAAGGTCTCCTGTGGCCCCGACGATGACGATGGCGCAAGGTTCGCTGCGCGTAGGAATACCACACTCATCAGCGGGCAGGTCCATATCCGATGTCCTGACCCGGACAATGGGCTGCATGGCATCCTCACGGGTGGTTGCGTTTTCGGGCATATGATGATCCTCCTACGGCCGGTTAGGTGGTTGAGCGACCGGCAACCCCTACCCCGGGGCGCTGTGCATCCAGTGGCCGTTAAATAGTTTCCGTCCATAAATTACCCTTTTCCGCAATTCCCCGCCTGCTTCGGGACAGGTCGGCGTCAATCACGCCTTGTGCGTGACAGGTCTGGAATCGCTTGTGCGGCATACCGAACCGTTTGCCTCCGCGCAATACCGCCGATTTCCTTGAACTTGCAGAATATTGCACATTTCTGGATCGGAAACCTATTAGTTTCTTTTATGAAACCGCGAATAGGCACTAACTATAACCCGGGCTGAGCGTTTTTCCGCCCAGGCGGGATTCAATGTTCTGGGTTGAATAGCCCTTATGCAGCTTGTATGAAAATAGTATCTTGTCACACATAAATTGTCTTAACCATCCTTTGAAGACACAACGGCATGACCGCCAAACTCCCGGCGCAGGGCGGCAAGGACCCTTTCGGTGAAAGGGTCCTTTTGCCGGGACCTGAAACGCCGCATCAGGGAAAGGGTGATGACCTCGGCCGGCACGCCGGTTTCGACGGCCTGAATGACGGTCCAGCGGCCTTCACCGGAATCGTCGACATGGCCACTTATATCGGAGAGTTTGTCATCTTTACGGAAAGCCGCTTCAGCTAATTCCAACAGCCATGAACGGATGACGCTGCCCTGGTTCCAGAGGTGGGCAATGTCGGCGTAGTCGAAATTGTCGGCGAATTCCGATGCCGCCAGTATTTCGAATCCTTCCCCGTAAGCCTGCATCATCCCATATTCAATGCCGTTGTGGACCATCTTGACGAAGTGGCCGGCGCCGGCCTTTCCACAGTAGAGGTACCCGTCTTCGGGCGCCAGAGTTTCGAGAATTGGCTCGACGGCGTCATACGTTTCCCGGTTTCCACCAATCATGGTGCAGTAGCCGATCTTGAGCCCCCAGATGCCGCCACTGACCCCGGCATCCATGTAGTGGATACCCTGCGGCTCCAGTTGTGCCGCCCGGCGGATGTCGTCTTTGTAAAAAGAATTGCCGCCGTCGATCAGAATGTCGTTTTTGGCCAGAAGGGGTGCCAGCCGGTCAATGTGTTCATCGACGACCCGGCCCGCCGGCAGCATCAGCCACACGATCCGCGGCGGATCGAGTTTTTCGGTCACTTCTTCCAGCGTAAAGGCCCCTTCGGCTTCCTCCGCCACCATTTGTTCGGTTTTATCCGGCGTGCGGTTATAGGCCACGACCTGGTGGCCGCCTGCCAGTAAGCGCCGGGCCATGTTCATACCCATTCGGCCGAGGCCGATCATCGCCAGTTTCATATCATCCTCCCTGTTCGGCCGTTTTGCCGTTTTTTACATGTCCGCTTCATCACCTAAACTTCAACAGGCCCCCGACTCCGCATGGCAGTCAGTGCATTAAAATTCTATTTTCGTGTTAAACCATCACGCCTTTTGCCTTCGGCCGCGCTTTGCGAACTTTTTTCTTTCAAAATATCCATCAAATTCATTTTGTAAAACGGTTCTTTATAAACGCGCTACAACACCTTCAACAGCTGGTTGGCGGCGATCAGACACGGGTCCCACGTCGGACCGAAGGGCGGCGCGTAGGACAAGTCGGTCTGGCTGAAATCTTCAACGTTCATCCGCGCGTGCAGAGCAACGGCCGGGGCGTTGATCCGGTGGGCCACGCCTTCCCGGCCGACCATCTGGGCTCCCAGGAGGCGGCCGGTTTTCTTGTCACCGACCAGACTCACGTAAATCTGGCTGCCTCCCGGATGGGCATGGGCGCGGGAACTGGTCTTGATCATCGTTTCCGCCGGCTCGAAGCCCGCTTTTTCAGCCTCCTGTGGCGTGAGACCCGTCCGGGCCACCTCCATCTCGAACACTCGGAAGACGGCGGTCCCGGCAACACCCGGCAGCTCCACAACCTGCCCGCAGACGTTGTCGGCGGCGGCCCAACCGGCCCGGTTGGCTCGCAAGGCCAGCGGAATCCAGGTCTTGTGCTCCGTCACCACGTGGTAGGCATCGGCGCAATCGCCGGCTGCGTAAATATCAGGATCCGAGGTCTGCAGCCTGCGGTCAACGGCGACCGAACCTTCCACACCCAGCGCGATGCCGGCGGCGCCGGCCAGGGTACTGTTGGGGGTGACCCCGATGCCCACCAGCACCATCTCACTCTCGAGGGTCAGTTCCTCACAGACGACCCGCAAGCCGTCACCGACCGTTTCAATGCGCTCGACCCGGTGACCGGCGTGCACCGCCACCCCTCGGGTCGTGACTTCTTCTCTGACGCGGTCAGCCAGTTCTTCCCGGAGCCAGGGAAGAAATCGGGGGCCGGGTTTGACCATGGCCACTTCGAGCTCGAGTGCCCTAAGGGCCTCGCACATTTCAAGGGCGATGTAGCCCATGCCGAGAATGACCACTTTTTTGACCTTCTTGGCAGCGATCATCGCCTTGATTCTGCGGCCGTCTTCAAGGGTCTTCAGCATCATGACGCCCGGCAGGTCGATTCCCGGAATTTCGGGCAGGACCGCGTTCGCGCCGGTGGCGATCAACAGTTTGTCGTACGGTGCCTCGAAAGGTTTGCCCTCCAGGGTTGTTCCAGCGACGACTTTTGCGGACCGATCGATGTGGGCCACCGGATGACCGGTGAACAAATTGATGCCCTGCTTGTCGCGGAAGACCTCGGCCCTTCTGACAACCAAGTCTTCGATACCCCGCCGGGGATCGGCTATATTGTAAGGGATCCCTCAGGCGCTGTATGAAACATCGCGGGTTTTTTCAAAAACGGTCACTTCGAGGTCGGAAATGGTGCGCTTTGCCCGGCTGGCAGCACTCATGCCGGCGGCATCGGCACCGATGACGATAAAATTCATGGCAGCCTCCGTTATAGGTTCAGGGTTCAAGGTTCAGCACCACCACTGGCCAGCGGGCGCCCAGTTTGATCGTTAAGGAAACTTTTTAGCTTCGGTGAAAAATTTCAAATCGCAAATAACTATACTGATTGGTTCCAGGGTTCAGAGGTTCAGGGTTCCGGGTTCAGAGTTAAAGAAAGGACTTCTATCCATAAAC
>JBATHN010000821.1:0-1701 GCA_049666885.1 Desulfobacterales bacterium | reverse complement strand
CGACGGCCTTGATGACGCAATATGTCATTCCGAGTCCAATGATGGTCAGCGCGTACCACAGCCCCCCGTGAAAAACCATATGGCCCATATCCCAGATCCATTCGAAACTAAAGGGAAACATGTATCTCCTCCTGTGCTCTCAATTTACGCCTGCGCCGGTTGCAATTCCCCCTCCGGGGCGTCGGCCACTGAAGTGGTTTCACTCTCGGACGGTGCAGCCTCTCCTTGCGGCGGTTCGATGGGATTGAGTTCCGCTTCCTGTGGGAAAACGGGCAGGTAACGGTAGGAGAGCGAAACCAGGATGATGCCGTAGGCCACCGGCAGAAGCGTGGTGGCGACTTCCTGCCAGCTCGGGTAATACAGGATCCATTTGATAAAGGGCATCACCGGCACCGCCAGTACTTGAAGCACCATCACCCAGCGATTGAGGCTGACGCCGATCACGCCCAGAATCACCGCCAACCAGAGCAGTTTTCTGTTTTCGCGGGTCTTCTTGAAAACCAGCAGCAGGGCCGGCAGCCAGCCGCAGATGCCCACTTCGAGCACCAGAATCCAGTACCCGTAAAGCGCATTGTTGGTATAAAAATCGCTCAATACGAACCCTTTGGCCGGCGCCGTAACGGCTGCCCAGTAAATGGTATCGGCGGTTTTGGCAATGCTGTAGGTCAACATCATCCAGCCCGATATCTTGGCCAGCAGCCAGATCACGTTGTCTTTGACCAGCTTTTTGCCGGTAACGGCCTCCGTAATTCTGGTGATCAGGATGGTGAAACAAGGTCCGTAAGCCGCCGCGGACCAGGTGAAGAGGAAAAAGGTAAACGGCCAAATTAAAATTTCCTGCCTGTATCCGAAGGGTCGGGCAAATAGTACACCGGCCACGCCGCCAAGCGATCCCTGGTGGAAGAAGGACAGAAAAGCGCCGGTGGCGGCGAAGACCGCCATGATCTCATGCATGTTGTGGGTGAGGTTGTGGAAGAAAGGGACCCTGTCGAGCTGACGATTCTCCAGAACCAGCGGAATGTATTCGACACAAAGAACGAAGAAGTAACAGGTCAGACAGAAAGCCACCTCGGTCAGCATCGAATGAACGTTGGCATGCCAGAAAATGAACCAGCCTCTCAGGGGCTGCCCGATATCGATGGCGAGAATCAGTAGCGCCGAACTGTAACAAATGAAGCCGATCAGGACCGCGAAGTTGATGATGTTCTTGAGCTCGTCTTTTCCAGCGAGATATTTCAAGAAACCGCTGAAAAATGCACCGCCGCCCAGAGCGATGACGGCCAGATCGGCCCAGATCCAGAGGGCAAAACCGTAGGCGTTGTTCATGTTGGTCTGGTTGAGTCCCTTCAACCAGCAGAGCAACATGGCATATATACCCCACAGCAGAACCAGGACCACCGGTGTCAGGCCGGCCATGAATTTCCATATTGGGCAGCGTTTAACCCCATCTGGTATCAATGCAGCGTCCATAAGTACTATGCTCCTCAGTTTAAATTGATAGGACTGGTTTTTGCCCCGCCAATCAGGTTGTCATCAGAATCACTGCGTCGATCCTGCAACAGTCTTTGAGTGGCTTGCCGATCAGGCTTTGTCCCGACCCATTACATCATTGTCCCCCAGACGACGGACCCATTCTTTGCTGGAATGGTAATAGACTTTCGGGTTGGTTCCCAGGTGCTCCAGCAACCGGAACACGTTTTT
>JBATHN010000820.1:0-5124 GCA_049666885.1 Desulfobacterales bacterium | reverse complement strand
CCGTATTCACGGGCCGCCCGCACCGCCTCGGGTTCGGCCGGCAGCCCGTCCGCGGCATGGGTTCCGGCGGAAAGAACTATGATGCGGCGATGCGGCATCGGGGGCAAATGGGCTTTCATAATGCCCTCCGCCATCGGGCTGCGGCAAATGTTACCGGTGCAAACAAACAGGAGACGAAAGGTGTCGGTCATTTTTAAATTTTGATTGATTTTAGAGTCTAAATCCGTCATTTTAGTTCCTTTTTGTTTCCGGCAGAGCAGGCCGATTTTTCGGAGTCCATCCTAAATTGAGCCTTTGCTCGGTTGATCCGGGCAAGAGACCAGGTTTTTTTAGGATATCGGATAATTGAAAGGACAACCCCGATGACCGTAAAAAAGACGAGCTTCGAACAAGGCCCGATTCGCCCCCCCAATGAGGCCCGCAGCCTGTTGCTGAGGCTGACGCGCAACTGTCCCTGGAATCAGTGCCTCTTCTGCCCGGTTTACAAAAACCGAAAATTTTCGCTGCGCACAGTGGCGGAAATCAAAGAGGACATCCAGGCCGCCCGAGACATTGCCGACGACATCACGACCCTTTCCCGACAGCTCGGCAGCGAGGGTGAGGTCGATGACCGCGTGGTCAGCCATCTTTTCAACCAGCCCGGTTATGGCGACACGCACCGGAGCGTCGCCGCCTGGCTCTATTACAAGACCGATGCCTGTTTCCTGCAGGATGCCGACAACCTGATCATGAAAACCGATGACCTGGTGGCGGTGCTCGAGTTTCTGCGGGAAAAGTTTCCCAGGATTTCGCGGGTCACAACCTACTCCCGGTCTCGAACGGTGGCCCGCAAATCCCTCGAATCTCTCCGGCGGATCCGGCAGGCCGGCCTCGATCGTGTTCACATCGGCCTCGAGACCGGCTACGATCCGTTGCTCAAATTGATGAAAAAGGGCGTCAGCGCCGCTCAGCAGGTCGATGCCGGAAGGAAGCTGCTGGACGCGGGCATGGAGTTGTCCGAATATGTCATGCCCGGCCTCGGGGGCCGGGAAATGTGGCGCGAGCACGCCGTCGCCACCGCCGATGTTCTCAACCGCATCGACCCACATTTCATTCGTCTGCGCAGCCTGAGAGTGCCGCAGCGGGTCCCCTTACACAGCAAACTGGCCGACGGCTCGTTTACCATGCAGACCGACGACATGCTGGCTGCGGAAATCAAACTTTTTATTGAACACCTGGACGGAATAACCAGCATGGTCGCCAGTGACCACATCATGAACCTGTTGGAGGAAGTCGGCGGCAAACTGCCCGAAGACAAGCCGAAAATGCTCGCTGTGATTAATCGCTACCAGGAACTCGAAGATACCGATCGCCTCATTTATCGGGCCGGCCGCCGCGGCGGGACCTACCGTTCCCTCGACGACCTCGGCACCGATCCGACGACCTACCACAAAATAAAGAACCTTATCGTCGAATTACAGGAAAAAGAGGGCACGGAAGGGGTCGAACGATTTCTTTGCGAGCTGGTTGATAGGTATATTTAAGGTGATCGGTTCCGGGTTCTGGGTTCAAAGGTTCCGGGTTCGAGGAAGAACTTCTATCCATAAACCCTGAACGGGGAACGGGGAACTTGGGACCTCTTGAGTTCAGGGTTCAGTGCCGCCCCTGGCCACCCATTTTGATCGACGAGAAAACGTTGAAGTTATGGAGTTATGAAAACGGACAATATGGATACGATCAGAATACTCGGTACCGGCTCTTATGTTCCGCCTCGGGTCCTGACCAACCAGGATCTGGTTGCAATGGGCCTCGACACCTCCGACGAATGGATCTCCAAGCGCACAGGGGTGCGCGAGCGGCGGGTAGCCGCGCCGGACGTCACGGCTTCGGACCTCGGATACGAGGCGGCTGTGCAGGCGCTCGACATGGCCGGCTTGGCTTCCGCCGACATAGATCTCATCATCATGGCCACCATCACCCCGGATACGTGCTGCCCGTCAGCCGCCAATTGGTTGCAGGCCAAACTCGATGCACCCCGAGCGGTCACTTTCGACGTCACGGCAGCCTGTTCCGGATTTATCTTCGGGCTCAACGTGGCCGAGCAGTATTTGAAAAACAAGACCGTCAGGCACGTTCTGGTGGTGGCCTCCGAAATCATGACCCGCACCCTGAACTGGAAAGACCGGTCGACCTGCATCCTCTGGGGGGACGGCGCCGGCGCAGTGCTCCTGGCCCTGGGCAATGAGGGACCGGAGATCCTATCGACACACATTCACACGGACGGCGCTAACGGACAAGACCTCCTTCTGCCCGGCGGCGGCTCGAAAACCACGCCTATTTGCCATGAGAGCGTCGACAAAGGGCTGCACACCCTGAACATGATCGAAGCCAGCATGAGTTTTAGGGTCGCTGTTCGTTATTTCATGGATTCGATCAAGGAGGCGGCCAAACACAACCGTATCGCCGAGAAGGACATCGCCTGGTTCATTCCCCATCAGGCCAACATCCGCATGTTTCAATACATCTCTCAATCGATGCACATACCTTTTGAAAAATTCTACATGACGCTTCACAAATACGGCAACATATCATCGGCCTCCTGCGCGATCGCCCTGGATGAGGCCGTTCGCGACGGCAGCATCCGACCGCAAGACCTGGTATGCCTGCCAGTGTTCGGCGGCGGCTTGACGTGGGGCAGCGCGCTGATCCGCTGGCAGTAAGGCGTTTCTAATCTTTTCGAGGCCATTCGACGCCGGAGCGTTCTTCAGCAAAGTAGCAGAAACGGTCCCAGTCGAATTCACGCTGGCTGATGGGACAGCGTAACTTGACCTTGCGCTCGGTCACCCCGATCACTTCCCAATCACCGCTGCGGGGCCCTCCGTCAATGTAAATCTTCTGCCCCTCTGAGAAGGTGTAGGGTTTAAATGTGACGACTGTTTGACCTTTCACCTGCCATCCTCCATAAATTGATTCATATCAAGCAAACTTCTCGCCGATCGCCCGGCCATAATCCTGACAGGCGCGGCGGCCATCGGCGGTCGGCACCGCACTCTCCTTGAGGCTCAGGGCGCCCAGATCGACCATGTCCATCTTGTAGACGTGCTGCATGGTATCGAAGATCATCGGGGCCGATTCGCCGCTGTGGGTGTACGAACCAAAAGCACCGCCCATTTTACCGAGCATGTTCACCTTCTGCGCCAGGAACAGAAAGGTCTTCATCCCGCCCGTCAGGTCTCTGTGATAGGTGGGACAACCGAAAACGAAACCGTCGTACCCCTCCAGGTCTTTTTCACTCTTTATTGACGAAATCTTTTTCAAGTCCGCCGTGTGCCCGGCGATTCGGACCCCCTCGGCGATGTAATCGGCCATCTTTTCGGTGTTACCGGTTCGGCTGACATAACCGATGAGTACGTTTTTCATGCGCGGTCTCCTTTCTGTGCAATGTCTGTGAATGAAATGTGAATACCCAAAACCGTCAAGCACCGGCAAGTGGTGCCTTAAGTGCTTCCTGCAGCTCCTGCCGCACAGGCGATTTTACCATACGGCCGGTTTCTGTTGTTTATTCGCCGGATGTCGGGAAGATGCTTTGCCCTTGAAGATGAAAACCATTAGCACCTTTTTTTCGCTGGCACCAACGTTTTTTTAGCGCACATCGTGGGAACCCGGGATGTGCTTTTCATCCGGTTGGTGTTTTGGAATGGGGACTTTAGGGCTTACTCAAAATTAACGCCTTATTTTTGAGCAAGCCCTTAGGGTCGCGAACGCGATAACGTGAACAAAATGGCTCGTCTATTGTTAAAGCAAAACTTTCAGAAATGACAATTACGGAATGATGAAAGGCGAGGCCGGGACCCGTTTAGTACGAAAATAGAATTTGGGTCACATCCCTAGCCTGACATAACCGGCTCAACGGACACAACCGAACAAGGTAGGCGCCTCCGCCCCGATGAACGGTTGCGAAAGACGGCTGAAACATGCCGCCAACGGGTTCAAAGCCCGGACCGGTACCGTCTTCAGATATTGAGTTTGGATGCCGTTTGAAGGTCGTGCCTTCCAAACGGCATCGGCATAGGGTCCGGTCTAAGACCCCGTATGCGACTCAGACAGTCAGCCGCACTTCGCAACCGCTTATCCGGGCTCCGGCGCATCATTGAACCATGTAGGCATATAGGGCCATGTGCGTTTAGAAGGAATATGGGTCCCGGCCGATTAAAATCGGCAGAATGCTCAGTGCTTCGATTCGCTCATCCTATGATCTCAAGATGATAGATTGGTGTTTTTGCCCAATCAACACTAAGCTCTGAGGACCTCGACTGAGATCGGTCGAGGTCTCCGTCAATTCGTGGTGAAATTTACGGATAAATGCAATCAGCCGGCCTTCACTTCGATTCTGCGCGGTTTGGCTTTTTCGACTTTGGGAAGGGCCAGCCGCAGCACGCCGTTACTGAGATTGGCATCGATTTTACTCTGATCGATGACCTCAGACAGAGTGAATTGACGGTAAAACTTGCCGACCTCGTATTCGATCATCAAATCCTGTTCGTCAGGGTTTTCGAAGGGTTCGATATCACCGGACAGCGTAAGGGTGTCGTCACGCAGGTCGATGGTGAGATCCTTGGTCTTAACTCCCGGCATATCCGCCAGAAGTATGATCTCTTTTTCGGTTTCATGGATATCGACGTGAGGTGTAAACGCCAATCCCGATCTCGTCTGCTCGGCCGGCGTGGCCAGTTCCTGCTTTTCCCTGACCTTCAACTCTTTGTTTTCAGTATCTGCCATTGTAATTCCCCCTTTTCAGTGATACTTATTTCACGGTAATCTGGCGCGGTTTCGCTTTTTCGGTCTTCGGGACCACAACCGTCAGAATGCCGTCGGTCATGTTCGCCTTGACCTGGTCCGTATCGATATCATCCGGCAAACTGATGACTCTCGAGAATTTTCCGGCCTCCCTTTCACGGCGGTGATAGCGTGCATTTTCTTCAGCATCGGTAATTTTTCTTTCTCCCGCCAATGAAATTGTGTTGCCGGTGGCCTGAATGTCCAAATCGGTCGCCCTGATACCGGGCAGTTCGGCACGCAGATAATAGTTTTCCCGGTTCTCGGTGACATTGACAGGCGGAAAAACCCCGGCTCGACCTCTCAAAG
>JBATHN010000819.1:0-10129 GCA_049666885.1 Desulfobacterales bacterium | reverse complement strand
AACTTTATTTCCTTTTCTCGGTCTGCTTTAAGGAAGGTCTCGCCCGTGCCTCTCTCGAGCCAGTCCGGATTGAAACCATAAATACGATAGAGCTGAAGAACCCAATTGGCCGGGATCGAATCTTTCTTGCGCGCCTGGGTAATGGCCGAGCGGTTGATCCGAAGCACGGAAGCCAACTCGGTTTGAGTTTCCAACCCGGTGGTCGCGAAAACACGTTTTAAAAAGGAATCGAAGTTAGACAGCGTCACCCGTTTCCTCCACATAATTCGATTAGAGCCTCAAAAGGCGATATCGGCGGAATGCCGTAACGTTTATATAAATAAACACATTGTTTTATTATTTGCAACAGTTTTTACGGTTTTTTTCAATGGAGACGATCTTAAGCTGACAGCGGGTGCGCATTACAGACGGGGGGTGGATCACCACTGGGTGAGGACGAGGGGGTTCAGCTCACACTTGGTGGTGCCTATGAATCCGGCCGCGTTGGTACTCGGCCATCTAAACGGGTGCCTGCGACCTTGCCGATTCGGGGTTAAACGGATTCCTGCTTGGTTCGGTTGAAGATGTCCTTCCACTGAGCGTAGGGAATGACTCGTATTTCTTTGAGGTCACTGGCTGGGATCAGACCGACTGTTGAGTTGGGTAGATAGTACCCCTGTTGCCCTTTGTGCGGGCCTTCTTCGAGAATCCAGCCATCCTGAACGGCAATCTTTTTTCCAACGATTTTCTGAGCATCATCGGAATTGTAGTGAGTCAGGTTATCCGGTTGGAAAATGGCTTCGAAGTACATCATTGTTCACCTCCAAAAAAAAGCGGTGCCTTTTCCGGCCCGCTGTCTGTGAAACTGCCAGGATGTTTTTGTAGCGATTGACTGGGTATGGGCGTTCGCGAATGGTTTTGACGTTAATGCAGACACGCTATATTCTTAAAGAGACCCGCAAAGAAACTGGCCGTGTTTTTCAATTGGCACGAAATTTAAAGGCAGCCCCAACCCATTCAACATTGTCGGCGCTGCCTAAAACATTAGAGTAAATAATCATAGAAAACCCGGGATGTCAAATAAAAATTGACGAATACCGTCCGTGACGGCTATGTTGGCACGCGTTGTCCGCCTTTTAGTAGGAAAATAGAACGTTATACGGAATAAACGGTGAACACCTCCGCCCGGAAGAACGGTTGCGAAAGACGGCTGGAACTCGCCGCAACGGGCTCTAAGACTGGACCAGTCCCGTTAAATATTTTATAGATGAGTCAAGCTTATGTCGATCCGTTTGATCGCAAAAGACCTCTATCGCCTGATCCGGGAAGTTTCAGAACTTGAAAAACAGATCGATGACGCCCCACTGGAGAGGCAGGAAACGCTGACGGATGAGCTGCGCAAAGTCAAAGCCGAGCGCGATCACCTCCGGCGGGTTCTGGACGGAAGCAAGGAGAGCCCCACAAAAAGCTTCAGATGATCGGAAAGGATTTCACTATGAACCTGTTGTCACCCTTTAGTTTCGCCCTACCCACCCGGATCGAATACGGTACCGGAGCGGTTGAAAAACTCGCTGACGAGCTGGCCCTTATCAATGCGCGGCGAGTCATGCTGATCACCGATGTCCGGCTCGCCTCTTCGGGTGTTTTGTCCCGATTCACAACTCATCTGGCCTCAAAACGCATCGCCTACGACATATTTGCCCGTGTTGAAGCGAATCCCAAAGATTACAACGTCGAAGAGGGCGCTAAAAAAGCGGCATTCGATAAGCCGGACTGCCTGGTGGCCATCGGTGGCGGCAGCCCTATCGACTGCGCCAAGGCCATCAATGTCGTCGCATCCAATGGCGGTCAGGTGCGAGACTTCGAAGGATATGGAAAAATTCCGGGCGATGTCCTGCCCTTGATCGCGATTCCGACCACAGCCGGCAGCGGCAGTGAGGTAACCTTCAGCGCCGTTGTCACGGACAGCAAAGAGCATTTTAAATTCAGCATCAAAGATCCGAAAATCGCCCCCCGGGTTGCATTGGTGGATCCTGAAATGACGCTGTCCATGCCGGCGGCATTAACGGCTGCAACGGGCATGGATGCATTGACCCATGCCATCGAAGCCTATACCGCCAATGCAGCGGAACCTCTGTCGGATGCCGTCGCCCTACATGCCGTCGAACTCATCACCACGCATCTGCGAGCAGCCGTTTCCGACGGACTAAACATCGAAGCCCGTTCCGGCATGTTGCTGGGAAGTCTATTAGCCGCGATAGCCTTCAGCCATTCAGACGTGGCGGCGGTTCACTGTATCGCCGAGGCTCTCGGCGGTCAATACGATTTGCCGCACGGCGTATGCAACGCTGTGACGCTACCGGCAGTAATGGAATACAATCTGGACTACTGTGTCGATCGATACGCGCGCATTGCCTTGGCAATGGGATTGGGTGATGGCAGCGTCGAGAGCCGGGCCCGGCAAGCGGTGGCCGAAGTAAAAAAGTTGGCCGCTGACATCCGCCTGCCCGAGTTCAAAAAACTGGGCGTCAAGGAAGGTGATTTCGAAAAACTGGCCAACGACAGCGCCGCCAACGGCAGCAATCGAGACAACCCGAGACCCATGGAAAAAAGTGATTATCTGAAAGTTCTCATGGGGTTGAACGAAGCAGCGTGATTGGCTACTTCAAATTGATTGTCGCCGACAGTTTTTCGGAGAGCGCCGCCATCGTATATGGTTTTTGAATAAAGCCCTGTGCGCCCTGCTTGAGTATTTCCTGGGCCGGTCCGTTGAGAGTGTAACCACTGCAAACGATAACCCTCAGATTCGGTCGTGAAGCCAACAAGCGCGGATAGATATCTTTGCCCCCCATGTCGGGCAGAATGATGTCAAGCAGCGCGAGGTCAATCTGGCCATCGTGGCTGCCGGCAACGCGCAGGGCTTCTTCTCCACTGCGTGCCGCCAGGACGCTATAGCCAAGATTTTGCAGCATCGAGCAAGTCACATCCAGAACCATTTCTTCATCTTCAATAACCAGAATCGTACCAGAATTCTCCATACTCAGTGCCCTCACCGGTTTTGTCGCCGGCGCCTCACCTCTGACAGCCGGAAGGAAAATTTTTACCGTCGTCCCCCGGAGCGGTTTCGAGTCTACGGAAATCCAACCATCATGATTTTTTATGATGCCATACACCGAAGCCATTCCGAGACCCCGCCCCTGGAACTTGGTGCTGAAAAACGGCTCGAATATCCGTTGGCGCGTCTTTTCATCCATCCCTTTTCCGTCGTCCGTGATCGACAATACAACATAATCGCCGGGAACCAGGCCAGGTGTCATTTTGGATTGTTCAGCGGTGATGTGTTCGTCCCGGCATGAAATCAACACATGCCCGGCCGTTTCTATCGCCTCCGAAGCATTCGACAGGATCCCGGACAGAACTGTCTGCATCTGTGTGACGTCAATGGTCACGCGGGAAACTTTTTCGGGCAGATCGGTCTCGACCGTAATGGTTGGTTTGAGGGTATGCTCGACCAGAGGCAGGGTGTCCCGCACGAATTCGATCATCGACATATGGCTGACGCGGTATTTACCGCCCCTCGCGTATGCCAGCAGTTGCCCCGTCAACTTCGCCATTCGCTGGATCGAATTTTCAATTGGCACAAAATATCTATCGTACTTCTTCCGGTCATTGTCATCCAGTTTCATCAGTTCGATATTGCCAGACACGGCCGACAAAAGATTGTTAAATTGATGGGCGATACCGCCGGCCAGAGTCGCAACGGCCTCCATTTTGCGGGCCTGTTCCAATTGCCCTTCGAGCCTGCGCCGTTCTTCTTCGGCTCGCTTGCGCTCGGTAATCGGTATAACCAGTTCCAGGGCTGCGGTGACGTTTCCCATCGCATCCCGGATGGGTGTGGCGATAATCTGGGAATAAACGACATTGCCCTGGAGGTCCCAACCGGTCTGTTCGTGAAGTGATTCTTCTTTTCCGTAATCAAAAACCTCTCTGGCGCCACACCCCTCGCAGACCTCGTCGGCTTTATTGAATGCTTCCTGGCAGGGCTGGCCTTCGATTGAACCGAACATTTTTTTCAAAATTTCATTGGCCCACACAACGCGATAATCCCGCGAAATGACCGCAAGGCCGGCACCGACGCTGCGGGTGATCCTGTCCAGCGTATCCCGCTCGACACGCAGGGCCTCCTCCGCCTGTTTGCGCACTTCGACTTCATTTTTAAGATCCTCTCTGGTTTCGATCAGTCGGGCCTGCTCCTTTTTGATAATCTCCTTGGCGACCTTTTCTTTCTCGGCCGTCGCCTGAAGACCGTGGACCAGCAACGATACCGATATGGCCGCGACGGCATTCAAGACCAGAAAGTTAACCGCGGCAGCGACGGCACGTGCCGTGGAGCTGAAAAAGGGCTGTCCATCGGGTAAATGACCGTTAAACGCCAGCCATCCGATCACGCCGAGTGAAAGGCCGTTCAAAACGACGGCAATCAGGGCGGCCCTCGGTCCCAGCAGCAAGCCGCTGAAAACGGCAACGGTGAACAGCCATGCCGGCCCACCGCTCAACGGTCCGACGCTGAACGTCACCCAAATGCCGATCGAAAGGGCCACGATCAGTGTACCCGCAGCCCGCAGTTCATATGACCAGTTCCTGAAGACAGCCAGAACGACAACGCTCAAATACATGCAAATGTCGAAAACCAGCAGGCCCCAGAGCTCTTCTTTGATGGCCAGGGCGAGCGCCGGCACCAACGCGATCAATCCCAGCACCAGGACGATGCCGAGAAGCGCGTGCAGAATACATTCGCGCCAGTAAACCAGGCCGTCTTCACGGGAAGAATTAAGTGGATAAAGTAGCTGTTTAAACGCCGATACGATGGACTTGACCGTCATCGGTACACTTTCGATGCCATACAAGTTGAGACGTTAAAGGGGACATTGGAGACAGCTTCGTTTTGCATACTGGATATCCTGTTCGTATACCGACCAAATGCAACGAACAGAAGACGTGGACAAACAGGCTTATCTATACACCGATATTACCAATAAAGGCAATGGGTATGTTTTGAAATTATTGACTTTTATGTCACTTTTGATATGATGAGCCCAATTTCGACACAGCTCACTTATATGGGGAACAGGTGTGCATCACCTGTTCTCATTTCAGGTTCCAACCATGGCATTCATCAAAGACCGCATAAATGAAAATAGAAAAAAGGCCGAAACGCTTCCCATCAAGTCCGCGGTCACGTCAGAAGAAAAACAACTGCTCTACACCGCTTTCGAACGTCATAAAAAAAAGACCTTCGTCAATAACCGTACCGCCCGCCTCCTTCTCATCGCCGCTGCCTTTGGATTTCTGGCCGCCGTATGCGCCATCCGGTTGTTCCCGATGTAAGAAGTTCGTTTATAATCTCTGCCTCAGGTCCTGAAGCAACCGAAGGATTACAGAAAGATCGAGACCGTCCTCAAAACGACTTTCTGGCCAATAAAACGGTTTTTTCCGAACCCAAACCGCATTAGGCGTGTCATGGGAGTTTAAACAATTCCTTCTTGAAGTTCTCTCCGGTTTCATTTAAATCACACTTAACGCACATGGCCCTTCGTGCCACCACGGTTCATGAAAATGATGCGCCGGAGTCCGGATAAACGGTTGCGAAGTGCGGCTGACTGTCTGAGCCGCTTACGGGGTCTTAGACCGGACCCTCTGCCGATGCCGCTTGGAAGGCACGACCTTCAAGCGGCATCCAAACTCATTATCTGATGACGGGACCGGTCCGGGCTCAGCCCGTTGGCGGCGAGTTTCAGCCGTTTTTCAAAACCGTTCATCCGGACGGAGGTGCCTACCTTTTTCCGTACTACACTCTATTTTCGTGTTAAATACACGACATAAAAGCCTGATTTAAGCAACCAGTTTCAATGGGTAATGGAGATATGCCAAATTACCGTGTCTTATCAATCGATGGTGGTGGCATCCGGGGTCTTGTCAGCACGGTCTTACTGCAGCGGCTCGCCGCTACCCCGGGGCTTGAAAAGCTCCTCGGTGCGATCGATCTTATCGCAGGAACTTCAAGCGGTGGTCTCCTCGCCCTGGGCATAGCACACCGGATAGATCTCGCAGTTATTCGCAATCTTTTCATCCAAGCAGGCCCCAAGATTTTCGACGACTCCTGGCTGGATGACCTCGTCGATCTGGGAAAACTCAAGGGCGCCGACTATGACATTCAGCCGCTGCGCCGGGAGTTGCGCAAGCTTTTTGGCAACACCACGCTGGGGCAGCTGAAAAAGCGGGTTCTTGTCACGGCTTTCGATCTTGACAACGAGTTTCGAAATCGGCGTACCTGGAAACCCAAGCTTTTTCATAACTTTCCAGGAAACAACAACGACAGGAACGAGCCGGTCTATAAGGTGGGACTTTATACGTGTGCAGCACCGACTTACTTTCCATCGGTCGACGGCTACATTGACGGTGGTGTTTACGCCGTCAACCCCAGCATGTGCGCCCTTGCCCAGACCCAGGATCGCAGATATCAGCCCACTCCTTTACTGGACGAGGTCGTTCTTTTTTCGCTTGGAACAGGAACCAGTCTGCAATATATAAAAGGCCGCACTCTCGACTGGGGATATGCACAGTGGGCCAGACCCCTTGTCAGCCCGATGATGGAAGGAACGGCCGGGATCGCAGACTACCAGTGCTACCAAATCCTCGATGCACACTATCACCGATTGGCCCCGGTGTTTCCGACCGGCACGACCGTTCCATTGGATGCTGTGGATAAGATCCCGTATTTGATTGACTTCGCCGAGTCGCTCGCTCTCGACAAAACCATTGCATGGCTTAAACAACATTGGGTTGCGATCTGACCCGGCCTGATAAGCGCAAGGCCGTTAGATTACAATTGGTCATGACTCAAAAATATTCATCTAAAATCATTGCTTCTTACGCGAGGTGTTTGAAAACGAGTCCTTGGCAGAGGAACACCGTTTTTCGACCGCCGCGTCTGCTTAGTGGTCCTGTTCTTAAATACGGTGACGAACCGAGATGACCGAGACGCCCGCAGCGCAAGGCGCGAGAAGCGAGCATACCAAGCGTATGCGAGCACAGAGCAACACGGCGCGGCGGGATGCGTCGGTCATCGAATGCCACCGTCTTTACGAATAGGGTCTCTTAGGGTTCACGAAAAAATAAGTTGGCAATTTTGGGCGTTGAGGCGCCCGTCCGGCAAGGCGCGAAAACATCGGAATAGCTGGACATTCCGAATTTTCTCACCGGCAGCTAAACGAGATGCATCGGCGCCCAAAATGTGACGTTATTTTCAAATGAGCCCTTAGGGTCCTAACAAACTGACTTTTCAATTACGGAGCTCTTTAATGAGTATGGAAACTTACGGCGCCTTTGTGATTGCGGCGATGATCGTTCTGGTGATACCCGGTCCAACCATCATTCTGGTGATCAGCCAATCTGCCGGCCACGGTCGTCGCGCCGTGCTGCCGCTTGCCGCCGGGGTGACACTCGGCGACTTCACGGCCATGGGCCTTTCTCTTCTGGGCCTTGGTGCCGTGTTGGCTGCCTCGGCCGCTCTGTTTACCATACTGAAATGGATCGGCGCCGTTTATCTGATTTACCTCGGTATCAAGCTCTGGCGCAGCGATCCGACGCCGCAAGATTTACAATCATTGTCGACGGCGGTATCCAGTCGCCGGTTCTTCACGAGTGCCTATGTGGTGACCGCCTTGAATCCGAAGAGCATCGTCTTTTTCGTCGCCTTTCTGCCCCAATTCGTCAACCATCGTGCGCCGATAGCTTTCCAGCTCATCGTTCTGGGGGCCACATTCCTGATTCTTGCGGCATTGAATGCGTCAATGTATGGCTTGTTCGCCGGACGGCTGCGCGATGTCCTTCAAAAAAAGGCTGCGCATAGATGGTTCAATCGTTGCGGCGGCAGTGCTCTGATTGGGGCCGGTATTTTTACGGCGGTGGCCCAGCAATCATAATGAACGCTGCCGAGATCGGGGGTCTTTGCCGGCTCAGGGGGAAGAGGGGCGGCAGAGCAAAAAGTTAACAGCCTTCATGCTCATGACGACGATGCGGTCCTGGTTCAGCACTTCGATGAGCGAATGGACAATGCCGCGGTCCGGTTTTGAACGTGAGCGGTTCGTTTGCGTGATGATCACCCGCAGAGAAAGTGTATCACCGGGCCGCACAGGCAGGATCCAGCGCAGCTCATCCACGCCCGGCGAGCCGAGGCTGGCCACGTGGGACAGGTAGTTGTCCACGAACAGCCGCATCATCAGCGCAGCGGTGTGCCAACCGGATGCGATAAGCCCGTTGTAAATTGTTGATTTTGCCGCCTCGGGGTCGGTATGAAAAACTTGGGGATCGAATCGCCGACCGAAGGCGATGATCTCATCTTCCTCGACCGTGATCGTCCCGAACTCATGGCTCGTGCCGGCCCCGTAATCTTCAAAGTAACGATTCTGCACCGGCACTAAAAACTCGGACGACTTCATCAAGGCCTCCCCACGAGTCTTGAATTGATTGGATTGATGGTCCTCAAGCACCTTCTTTGACACGGAACCAATATTGAATAAATGCCCGAGGAAGAGAATATGGGAAAATTACAGATCTTACCGAAAGAAGTGGATCTCGCTGCCGTTGATTTCCCTCACCTGAGCGGTGCATGTTTGCCCATCTGCTACATGTCCGACTATTCGGTGTTAGCGCTGTTGGTCGATAAATTCCAGGAAGCCGTCCGGCTTCTCGAAGAGCACTGTTATTTTCTATCCAAATCTTCTCCGGCGGTTGAGGTATTTATTGAAAACGCCGAACACATGCGGAAAATGTTTCGGCTGCTCAAAACCGGCGGGATCGACTTCACACTGACCGACATCGCCGATCAAATCTACCAGGGGTGATAGGTGACAGGTTTGCCTGTAAGGCAGAGCGAATGCAGTTATTTACGGATTTACCTTTTGAGCAGAACCTATCATTCACCCCTTTACATGATCAGAGGGTCATAATGGCTGATACGCCAGACAGAACAACCGGCATAAAGGTGTTGATTCAGAACCTTAAAAAGGAGTTTCGCGTCCCTGAAAATCTGGAGCATTACTCAGAGGAAGATTTCCAGGAAGCCGAAAAAAAATTTTTGAAATTCTGTCTCCAGAACGGGTGCCAACTTGATGACCCTGATCTTGTGCAACCTGTTGAGTAAATGCGTCAAGGCTGTTTGTTATCGGCTTCAGTTTTTAAGCACTCCCCGAAGCATAGTAGCGGGTTCCAATACTTTAGCGTCAAACTCGAGGGTAACAAAATGGTCTGCGGTAGTTTCGTTCGTTTGACACCAGCATGGTGTGCAGACCAAAACGTCTTGCGCCCCTGTCGATCGCCGCGCGATAGGCATCAAGCATCTGATCGTGGGCCACGCCGTATTTTGATTCCACCGGATTGCCGATGATGCTGTTGCCGGTGCGTCGCGGTCCGGGGTTGTAGCGGAAGCAGATCATTTCCGGCATTTCCGGAACCTTGGGAACCAGTGAGATATCGTCCAGGTTTAGGATGCAACCACCATCAAGCGCTGCAAAAGAAAACTCTTCAGCCGACGTGTTGTTGGAAGTGAACATGATGTCCCCACCGCGGGCTCCGATGCGGCGGCTCAGCATCAGTTCGGCAATCGAGCTGCAGTCGAACCCGAATCCCATTTCTCCCATAATCTGAAGAATACGCGGATTCGGCAGCGCCTTGACGGCATAAAACTCCCGAAACCCTTCAAACGGAGCGAAAGCGCTTGTGAGTTTCTCGGCAGTCTGACGGATACCGGTTTCGTCATAGATGTGAAATGGTGTGCCGAATTCCTGCACAATCTCGTTCAGGACCGGATAGAGTCGAATTTGGAAAGCTGCTGACATCGGCATGGGCTAAACGACCCCTTTCAGCGCTTCAGAAACGCGCCGCATGGCCTTCTCGATGTTTTGAGCGGAGTTGAAGGCGCTGATGCGGATAAAGCCCTCGCCGCATTTGCCGAAACCGGCCCCGGGCGTGCACACGACACCGGCCTTTTCCAGCAGCAGATCGAAAAATTTCCATGAATCCGTCCGTCCGTCCACCCAGATGTAAGGAGAATTCTCTCCACCGATGCAGTCATAACCGAGCGCCGTCA
>JBATHN010000818.1:0-1626 GCA_049666885.1 Desulfobacterales bacterium | reverse complement strand
GGCCACAACAACCAAAAGGATGACAATCAAAAACGGGCCGCCCGGAAATTTGAAGTTTCTTATCTTTTGGACGATTTCATCCACATTCGGCGGCGCACCGCCACCCATTTTCTGCTGCTGTTCTTTTAGCTTTTCCCAATCCCAACTCATTTTTTGTCCTGTAAAAATGCTTTCTGAATCGATGGTATTGATCGATTCAAAATAGCGGTTGATAATTATGATGTTAGCTAACCCATATAAGCACCAGATTATAAAACCATATCCCTCTAAGTCAAGCAAAAATCGGAAATAGCGCGCGACTGATGCCGGATGAATGTTTTTTTAATGGATGTCTTTGTGATAGACGGTTGCATCTGATGGAAATCGACGCTATAAAGTTTTGAAAGATCTTATACGCAGCCTGGCCAACCGGTCACAGGCGATATCGCTTGAAAGAAATCGATGAAGGAAAAAAGAGCAAAGATTCATTCGGCGGTTCCGATCGGCAGTGTCATCGACAAAATCCTGCAGAGTCACGTCCCCCGCACAGCGGCTGAAATCACTCGCATCGGTCAAATGTGGGACAAGATCGTTGGTGAAATCATTGCCGAAAACTCCCGGCCGGCTGCTCTCAAGGAAAAAACCCTGCTGGTGCATGTCAACAGTTCGCCCTGGCTGCACCACCTTCATTTTCTCAAAGAAGAGATCGTCCGGAAAGTAAACGACGCGTTGGGCGAAGACTTGATTGAAGACATCCTGTTCAAAATCGGTCCTGTCCCGTGATGGCGGCTACGGCTTGGTCTCCATCCACAAATGGCATCTTTCGGCCCCGGACAGCGTTCTCGCTTCCTGTCGATCCTCGGCGTAGCCCAGCTACGCCTGCGGTCGACAGTTTGCTGCGGCCTTATACGGAACCGAAACCTACCATCTGTGGACAAACACCATATAATTTCCGAAGAAGGCTGCAACAAAAGCATGGAAGCAATCACGTCGGATGTTTTTTTCGATGGCCGGTTGCAGGTCCGCCAATTCCGCAACGGCTATCGGTTCTCTATCGACGCCGTCATCCTCGCCGATCACATCCGTCCACGTCCCGGTGATATCGTCCTGGATCTGGGTGCAGGATGCGGCATCATCTCCCTGATTTTGGCCTACCGTTACACTGAGTCCACTGTCATAGGCGTTGAAATTCAGCCGGAACTGGCCGACCTCGCCCGCATCAACGCCAGCATCAACGGCATGCAGGCCCGCGTTCGTATTTTATGCGAGGACATGAAAGAGCTCGACCCGACGCACCTTCAAGGTCCGGTCGACTGGGTCGCCACGAATCCACCCTACCGCAAAACCGACACCGGGCGTCTGAACCCACATCCGCAGCGAGCCGTTGCCCGGCATGAAATCAAGGTCGCCTTGCCCGAAGTCATCGCTGCCGCACGGCGTGTTTTACGAACCGGCGGTAAATTCGCCACCGTCTACACGGCTGAAAGAATGGCCGAGGTTCTGTACCAAATTCAGTCGTCCGGCATCGAACCCAAATTCTGCCGCATGATTCACTCCGGCAGCACCACCAATGCCAAACTGGTGTTGATCGAGGGGGTAAAAGGTGGCCATCCCGGCATGGTTGTGGCGCCACCCCTTGTTATTTAT
>JBATHN010000817.1:0-4623 GCA_049666885.1 Desulfobacterales bacterium | reverse complement strand
GGTGGCGGTCGCCGGTGACGACAAATTTTGCTTCGGCAGCTTCAGCACACCTGAGGAAAATGTCGTCCTGAGGATCAACCTTCACGACAATCGGGCCGTCTCTCGTCGTCGTTACCTCGAAATAAGGCAGGATTTCGCTGTATAGGAGGTAGTCGATTTCATCGGCGGTCAGCTGAAACTTCGGATAGGCCAGAACCCGGACCAGCTCATCGACCATGGCTTTGGAAATATATGGCTGAATGCGTCTGTTTTTCCATAGCTCGACGAATTCACCTGGTTTGCCGCCGAAGAGCAGTCCGGAAACCAGAACGTTGGTGTCGATTACGACCGGGATGGTTTTGACCGCGCCCATTTTACTGCTTCGCCGACACTGTCCGGAGTGAGGCCGAGTTTTTTGATTTTCGAGCGGATCTTAGAAAGGTCGGTTTCGTAGGTTTTAAGCGGTTTCAATATGATGACGCCGTCCTGAAGCGCTACCTCAAAATAGCGGGTTTCCCCCAGTTGCTCGATGATTTTCTTGGGGATCGTGATCTGGTTTTTGGAGGTTAATTTTGCCATCATTTTTCAAATATCCTATTTTCTTTTTTCCTTACTTTCTTACTTTAGTAGACGACATTCGTCAACCGTTTTCCTGCGAAGCTGCGATGCAGCCGCCCCCCGATCATGGATCTTGCGAAGCAGTTTCCTCAACCTCGACTCCTTGAATGCAGCCGGCTGTCCCTTCAAAATCCCGCGAATAGGTAAAAATTCAATTGATAAACTGACCGAATTATGTAGAATTTAGTCAGTTTCAGTGCAAATCCGCACCCTATTGAAGAAAAAATTCAAGCGATCGGCCGGCTTATCCGCAACAAATGCAAAGAGGGCAGGTTGCCAAAAAGGTAACTACCGAGAATTCCTCGGTGGTTTAGATGAAGAGTCACGGCAAATTTTCAACGGTCAACTGAATTTTCGCCCCCGGCGAAACCCGTTTTAAGCTTTAAGCGGGATTCAATCGGGCGAGGCTCGAGCGAAGCCCCTGTTAAATGGACTTCGTATTTAACGGGGCAGGCGGGCGGTGAATTAAATTAGGATCGAGATATGGACCTATTCAAAGTCGACCAGGATGCCAAGATCCAGAGCCGCAGCATCGAGATCGCCTCCTACGAATGTGACGACGAGCACATCATTGTCTGCGGGGAGCTGCGCGACCGCCGGCTGGTTCAAACCTATACCCTGGAGGGAACGCTGCGGGAGCCGGACGCCGTTCACCACATGCGCATCTGCATGAAGGTGGCCGTCCGCACCCTCACCATCGAGGAGATCGAGGCCGAACTGCCCCGGGTTCCCCACGACGAGTGTGCTGAAATGCACCGGACTCTGGAGGAGATCAAGGGCTTTACCCTTTCGCGCGGGTTTTCCTCCCGGGTCCGCAAGAAGATAGGCGGCCGCAGCGGTTGCATCCACCTGACGACCCTGCTATTGGCCATGGCGCCGGCCGCCCTGCAGGGGTACTGGGTGCACAACGACCGCAAACCGGAACGCCGCAAAATCTCAGGCGAGCACTTGGAACATTACCTGGTCGACACCTGCCGGGCCTGGCGCCGGGAGGGGCCGCTGGTCGAAAAGATCGCCGCGGCCGCCGGCATCCGCATGGAGGATAAAAAGGGGGAATCGTGAGGAAGCAATAGATTATCGAGCGGGACCTGAAGGACGCAGTTGATCTTTTATCCGCTTTTTACAACATACCACCGGCAACAAACCACAAATGCTGCGAAGCGACCAACCGCCTCTTCGGAGCAGGCACCCCCCCTTGCGCATTCGTCTTCAGCCTTTCCCTCTTTACAACGGCCAACAGCGCAGCCGTAACCTCACGTCTTTTGCTGGGGAAGGGCTGCAATCCACTGCCATGCCGGTGCAACGAGCACCCGCTGGTCATCATTGGAAATCAACCGAAAACCACCTTGCCGGTTTGTCAGCTGGACAGCCGGGATTTGGAGCGCCGACTGAAATTTCAACAGGGCTGCCGAGGGCTGAGTCTCTGAGAGCTTGACCTCGATTAGAATCAACGGGCGATTGTCTTCGGCAATCAGAAAATCGACTTCCTGCTGATCTTTGTTTTTGATGAAATGCAACCGAAAGCTGCCCCGTCCCAAGTCGTTCCATAGGGTTACGGTGCGGTAGAGCTCGAGCGCAACCATGTTTTCAAGTCGGGCTGCCGGGTCCCGGACTCGCGGACTGTCCCAAAGGTAGATCTTACGCTCCTTCTGGATTGCCCGCGCAATGTTGCGGGTCCAGGGGGTCAGGCTAAAGGCGAGAAAAAAGCGTTCGAAGGTCTTCAGCCAATCAGCGATGGTGTTGTATGCGGTTTTGAGATCGCTCGAGAGCGACGGTATGGACAGCGGACTGCCGACTTTGGAGGGCAGCATGTAGTATAGCGTCTCGAGGTCCCCCAAGGATTTGATGCCGGTCAGATCGCGGATGTCTTCCTTGATAAGCTGCTGCGAGAAAGTAGTGGACCAGCGCAGGTAGGAGGCCGCTTGCGCAGTCATGTAAGGTTCCGGGAAACCGCTGAATTTTTCCAGCCGCTTCCAAATCTCCTGGTATTCACCCTTCGTTTGGCTTAACAACTCGAGAGGCTCGTTTCGAAAATCGGAGAGGCTCCTTCCGGTTCCGGCCAACTCGGCCAACGTGAATGGCCAAAGGTGAAACAAGTAGTAGCGACCAGCCAGCGAATCGCCCCCTTTTTGATAGATGTCCAGGCGGCCGCTGCCGCTGACTAGAAACGAGAACTCCTCGTGGAACCGGTCGTAAACCCCCTTGAGATAGTTTTTCCAGTCCCTGTACTTGTGGATTTCGTCAAAGACGACGATGGGCTTTGAGTGGTCGCGCCGCTCAAGCGTCTCGAAAAAGAACGGCTGTTCGATCAGGCGGATGCGGTCCGTTGGGATGTCCCAGTTGAAATACAACCGATTGGCGTGCTCAGAGGCGATCATCTGCGCCAACGTGGTCTTGCCGCTCTGACGCGGACCGGCCATAAAAACCATCGCCTTTTCAGCGCTCAGCTCCTGCCAGGTGTTTCTATAGGAAGGGCGGCCAATCATAACCGACAATTTTTCATCGAATTGAAAAATTGTCAAGACCATTTTTCAGCCACATGAAATTTGGACATGACTGCTCGCAACAGAAAATGCACAATCAACCCTGGGACGCTACAAAGCATCAAAACGGACAACTGACCACAAACGCCTGCGAAGCAGGCTATCACGAAGTAAACTTGGATATTGTATGGGCTACGATAATCCAAGACCTCCCTGTATTGAGTAAAGATTTGCAAAAACTCCTGGCTTCTGAGTCTGATTCTGAATAATTCCGCTCCATTTTACGCTTCATTCGTAAAACAGACGGCGCACATCCGGCGTTCAAAACGCAACTCGTAATACCAAACACTAAACATAAAACACCATTTATTCCGCCTTTTGCCTTTAGCCGTTCTCTTGTAATAACCACCAAATACAAACCCGTTATTGCTTTTCAGGCAATATTGCGCAATAAATATATAACTAATGTTGCGCATTATTGCGCACTTTTGCGCCTTTCCACTGTTTTAGACAAGCCCCGGGGTGAATGATGCTTTCCTTTGTTCCCGAACTGAAGTTGGAAAACGAAACCAAAAACCTCCAGGGTCAGCTGGCCGAACTGCACCAGGCACTCGAGGGCCTCGCAGCCGAGGAGGCCCGTTATCTTCACAGACTCGCCTTCATCAGCAACATCGGCGCTTCCACTCGCATAGAAAATGCCGTCTTGACGGACAGCGAAGACGACGGGGTCGACACAACCTTGAGCCGGGACGGCCGCCCAATGGCATTCAAGCACCAGAAAACTTACATCCTGGACAAGCTGGCAAAGGACCGGGAGCGCAGCGTTGAAGAGGTTGTCGGCTGTCGTCAAGTGCTCCAGACCGTCTATATGCAGGCCGAGGAGCTCTATCCCCTGTCGGAAACCATTATCCGGGGGCTTCACCACGACATGCTGCGGTTTCACCAGCAGGCCGGCCACTACGCGGGCCGCTACAAACAGGCACCCAACCGGGTCCTCTACGTCAATCATGCCACCGGCGAGGAACGCACCGTCCTGGACCCGGCCCCGCCCGGCATCATCACCGAAACGGCGATGGCCGACCTTGTCGAATGGTACAATCGGGCCATTCGACGTCATCCCTGGCCGCTTCTGGTCGCCACCGAGCTGGTGTTCCGGTTTCTGGCCATCCATCCGTTTCAGGACGGCAACGGGCGGCTCGGGCGGGTACTGTTCATCCTGGCGCTGCTGCAGTCCGGCGACAAGTACTGGGGCAAAGTCAGTCCCTTTCTGGCCGTCGACCGGCACATCGAGCAGCACCGGGCCCTTTATTACACAACTCTCCAGAGGGCCGCCGGCGGACAATACCACGCGGATCCCCGGAAATATGATTACCCACCCCTTTGCTGGTTTTTTCTGAAAATAGTGAAGGAAGCCCTCGCGGATATTGACTTTTACCGCAGGCGTTACGCGCGCCACATCCAGCTTTCAGAAAGCGCCCTGGCTGTGTTAGAAGCCTTCAAGGACCGGCCCGAAAAACGGATCAAGGCCGCCGAAATAGTGAAC
>JBATHN010000816.1:0-4608 GCA_049666885.1 Desulfobacterales bacterium | reverse complement strand
CCATAAGTACGCCTCATTCCTCGAAATTCGCAAGCCTTGATCTCGGGCTTTTTACGAATACGTCTGAATTGAGACTTTTAACGAATTCATCAATACTGGGCGTTTGAAATTTAAAACGATTTTTTCCTTCGTCACATACGCTGGCTTTTTTCCCCAAAACGCCCCGAAATCTTAGCCTCTCCGCATCTCATAAAAGCCCCTTCGTAATCCGTATTCCGAGGGCCGCTTCCCGGTGGTATTTTCAGGTTTGATGAAAAGCACCGAGGTTTCGACCTGAACCAATCCCGCAAAACCGGCATTTCCTCATTCTTTAAGTGACACTTTAACGTTTTATGTGTGGCAATTTTCACAACAATATTGGGGCATCACACTCACATATATTGATGGTCCTTATGACAGCGGTTGGATAATATTCTATAACATTTTCTAATTATTAAAAAAAAACTGTAAATCATAAGATGGCACATTCTTTGAAGAATTCGGTATCGAAGCGTTTAAGCCTCTATGACTTTAATGAAGAGAGATTTGTAATGATAAACCTTCAAAAAATGGCCGGCCTTAAAGTCCTTCTGGTAGAAAACGATCGACAAATCCGAGAAGCGTTAACAAAGGCACTGCTGGATGAAGGGTGTTTATTGCACAGTGTTCGGTCCGTTGCCGGAGGTCTGTCTCATTTGAAGGAAGGATCTTTTGACGTCATCATCAGCGACTTCAGCCTTCCCGGAATCGATGGGTTTGAATTTCTGAAAATAGCCAATCGATATTGCCCTGAGTCGATAAAAATCATGGTCGCCGCATACGGTGACGTCGATCCTATGTCGAAGGTATTCAAATGCGGCATTGATGACGTGATCGAGAAACCGTTTCCCTACGAATCGCTTCTTTACACGATATCAAAACACCTGGTTAACAGGGGATCCCGGGAAAAGGTTTCACCTAATAAATTAGACAAGGAGATTTAACATGTTAAACTTTATATTCATTTTATTTTTACTTGTCGTTGCCGTGTGTCTCGTTGTCGCCTACGCATACCTCATTGTTATAAACCGTGAAAATGAAATGCCCGATTTCGAAGATGTCGAAATCGGGCAGGATGAAAACAGGGGTGGATAGAACTTCAGCATAAAACGAGGGCAAATGTAAAAAAGAGCCTTGCACCGTCATTGAAAACAGACCGGACGCGCCTATCGGCCCTCAGGGACCGCCCCGCAAATAGGGAGTGTCCGGAATGAGCGAAACCGTTTGATTGGCTTTATCGATATAAACGGCCACGCGATCGATGCTGGAATAAAAAACGCCTACCTTATTACCGTCCGGTCCGATTATATAAGCTCCATAGGGTTCATAATTGTGATCCGTCCAGATCCAATAAATCATTATCCTGAACTGCTCGGTCTTCGGTTCCACCGGTTGCCAGAATTCAGATTTAAGGGTGTATCGAGGGTCGATCCCAGCGATGGCGTACGGCATATTTTCACGGCCTAAGACGTAATATGCAAACCCAGGATCCACCTGATTGTTTTGGAAGGCCTCGGTAAGAGTGCGGTCTCGCTGAAGCTTGCCATAGTTGTCGCAACCGGTAATTCCTGAAAAAAGAAATATAGCCGCCAGCAGGGCTGTTATTTTACTCTCAATAGACAATTTCAGCCGACAGGTTTTCTTCATTTGTAACCTGATAAAATCGTAACTGTGGAATGCGCGGCTTGACGTGGCGCTCTTCTTGTCGTTAATATCCTCACTGGTGAACGGAAATGAGTTGGGAACCGGTATCTTTTGTATTCACCTGTCGTCTCTGTTGCTGCAATAGGTGGGGCGCGATCTTCCGTTGATAACAAAAAATATCGGTTATACCGACGCCCCACCCGGTGGCATCCATTCGAGGAGTTCCGATGGAACTGGCAAAATTTAAACCGGCTGTGCCCAAATACATTCTTATGGCCATGGCCGGGTTGTTATGGACCACGGTGGGGCTGGTGCTTTGCCGGTTGGGTTACAAGTGGGTGAGTCTGTTGCCCGGAACGCGGGCGGTATCCTTCGGTTTGGCCGGCATGATCCTGGCTCTTATCGCCTATCGCTTCGGTTTTTCCGGAATTGCGGCCAAAAACATCGAACGCCTCTGTCTTTTGCCGTCCAAAGGCTGTCTGTTTGCCTTTCAGGCCTGGAGAAGCTACCTGATCATCGGCTTGATGATTGGATTGGGTCTCGTCCTGCGTCACTCCCAGATCCCGAAGACCTACCTGGCAATAGTCTATTTCGCCGTTGGCGGCGCACTGATCCTGGCGAGTTTCCGCTATTATGCTTGTCTTTGGCGTACGATGGTGCTCAAGGCAACCTGCTGGCCGGATTAAGGGCTCACTCAAAAATAACTGACCATTTGGGACGCCGATGCATTCCGTCCGGCTTTTGCAAACCATCTGCCGACCGGACGGTGGCGTCAGGCAACTGAGCGCTGCCGCAGGGCTTCAAAGAGCCTTGTGGTGACCGGTCCAACCTTGCCGTCGCCGATGCGATGGCCGTCTATCGTCACAATCGGCAGCACCTCCGTGACGGTGCCGGTTAAAAATGCCTCTTCGGCACCGTAAAGCGCGTCGGTTTTGAAAAAGCGCTCCGAAACCGGAATGTTCAGCTCCCGGCACAAATCGATTACCACCATCCGGGTGATACCGGGCAGGATCTGCGGTGTCAGGGGGTGCGTTATCACCACGCCATCGGCGACGATGCAGATATTGGAACTGGTGCCTTCGCGCACCACCCCTTCAGGTGAGACGAATATGGCATCGAAGACACCGGCAGCCAGCGCCTTCTGCTTTGCCAGAACGTTCGGCAGCAGCTGAACGGTTTTCAGATCGCAGCGGCCCCAACGAAAATCCTCAACGGTGATTGCTGCGGCTCCGTTTTTTCTCAGCTCAGGCGGTTTTTCCTCGATTTCGCGGATGGTCATCACGATCTGGGGGTGGACACCATCCGGAAATGCGTGGTTGCGGGGCGATACGCCGCGCGAAATCTGAATGTAGATGCCGGCGCGTTGAATTTCGGCTTTTTCAAACAGTGTCAGCACTGCCTTCCGAATGGTTTCACGGGATACCGGTGGGAAAAAGAGTCCCTTAAGGGAGCGTTCGAGACGGTCCAGGTGTTCTGCGAGGTAAAAGAGCCGACCGTTGTAGCTGGCGATGAACTCGTAGACCGCATCGCCGAATTGATAACCCCGGTCCTCGATAGGGACCAACGCTTTGTCGATCGGCAGATATTCACCATTCAGGTACGCCAAATCAGGCATCGGTTGTCCTCCTTCTTTTTTTCAGTTTCAGGCGGGTTGTTCTGCGGATAGAAACCTTTTGTCGCTTCTGTCCGGTACCCGGGGCCGGTTACTAAGGGTCCCAGCAAAAAAATTCCACATCTTGCTTGTCTTTTGGTCCGTCTACTGCGTTACAGCCACCGCCACGTATCTCGATATGCGCCGCTGGCTGTACCTTGTGGACGAACCCAAATCCGGCGCAATCTTGTGGAATTATTTCTTACCGTGACCCTAACGGGATGGCCTCTGATTCCGGACTGCTCCGCTATTCCGTGGAGATAAAAGCCACAGACCATTTACAAAAGCAAGTCATATCTGTATCGTCGCGGAATGTTTCCGTGTGAACTGGAGCGGCGCTTCGCGCTACGGCAGCCGCGACCATCGTTCAAGTAAGATCCAAAAAATCGGCGTGACGGGCTCGTCTCAAAATAAAAACGCCTCACCAGCAAGGAAAAACGACATGGCTGACAGAAGAACCGATATGACGCAGACTCTCGAGGAGGGGGCGGCACGGACCGTCACTTTTTTTGAGACCCTGCCGCTGGCTGACCTCGACCGGCCCGTTTATATGGACGACGTACAATGGACGGTGCGGCAGGTGCTGGCGCACTTCATCACCATCGAAAAGTCGATGCAGTGGCTGTTCCGCAACATGCTGGCCGGCGGGCCGGGCTCTCCCCAAGACTTCGACCTAGAACGCTTCAACCGCACGCAACCGGCCAAGCTTGACGGACTTTCTCTGGAGGAACTAATCGAGCGCTTCAGGGCCGTTCGAAAGGAAACGATTGCAATCGTTGCGCACATGGCGGATTCAGACTTCGATCGCATCGGACGGCACCCCTTTCACGGGACAGGTCGGCTCGAGCGCTTCATCCGCTGGGCGGACGAGCATGCCCGCTTCCACGAACTGGATATCCGCGGGGTATTAAAAGCCGCTCGTCAAAGTTGACCCCGGTGCGTCACCGTATTTACGAACAGGACCACTTAGCGCGGTGCCAGCGTCAAGACGCCGCGCTCCGAGTTTAGATCCATACGGAAGCGGCGCAGGTAATTTAATCCCAGAAGACCTACACCCGGTTGGTTCGGCAGGTCGAGGACAAGGGCTTCGACGTTGTCGAGCTGCCAGCCGTCCAGTTCAATAGACGGCAGCACCACCGCCTCGGCCTGAACGGTGCCGCCGGCTGTGTGGACTTGCCGCCGCATGGTGCTCCGGCCACTTGTCAGGCCCAATTTCTGAGCGGTTGAACGGGGTATGGTGACCATTGATGCACCGGTATCGACCACAAAACTCTGTTCAACGTCGCTGCTCAAAA
>JBATHN010000815.1:0-5182 GCA_049666885.1 Desulfobacterales bacterium | reverse complement strand
GGCTTTTCCTTTGGTTGTGCTGGCCAGCGATCGCAAAGATGCCGTCCAGGTCCTGGTGCAGTCCTTCGGGATCGGTCCACTGCATGCCAATACCGTGCTGCTGAACTGGATCAACGACAATCCCGATACCCCGGAGCACTACATGTCAAAGGCCTACGGTCGCAGCCTCACGGAGGCGTACCGATTCGGGTGCAACCTGATCATCATGGATGCGACACCCGCGGAATGGAATAGTTTGAAAGAAATACCGGCCGGAAAGCGCCGGATCGATGTCTGGTGGCAGGATGACGCCACCGGCAACCTCATGCTTCTTTTGGCTTATCTGATCACCCGCAACGAGGAATGGGAAGGCGCGGCGATTCGGTTGCTGGCGGTTCGGGACGGCAGTCTTGCTGAAAACCCCACAGAGCAAACGTTGCAGCGGAGACTGAAGGAGGTGCGCATCGACGCCGTTCCCCTTCTCGTCGACCAGCTAGATGCCGATACGGTGGTCGGGAACTCCCGGGATGCAGCCCTCGTTTTCCTGCCCATGCGGTTGCATGATCTCACGACGATCAGCGCATTCGGCAGTTCCCCGGAAGACCTCTTCAGTCAACTGCCGCTGACGGCCCTGGTTCTGGCGGCCGAAACGATCGAACTGGATGCCGAACCGGAGGAAGGCGAAGCCGCCGAGCGCGCCAATGCCCTCGACGCCTTATCCGATGCAGAAAAAAGGGCTGAAAAAGCCCAGAACGATGCGGAAAAAGCAGCCGCAACGGCACAAACTCTGGCCGACAAACTCAATAAAGTCCAGTCATCGATAACCATGCAGGAGGACGAATCGTCTCTTGTCGACCTCATGGCCGAAATCCGCGAGGTTGAAAAGGAGTTGGAAGTAAAAATACGCCGCCTGGCCAGGGAAAAGACCAAGGCAGAGAATGCCGCCCGCGAGGCGGAGGCCATAGGGGCAAAGGAACCGGAGCCTCCCATCGATCAGGATCCCTGATCTATGGGTATCCCATATAGCATATCGAAATAGATGTCCCGCCTTTATTACTCAGTGACAGAAACGGATACAGGGTGCCTTTGCATACGATCCGCCATGCCTGCGACGTGAATATTTCCTGCCAGAGCAAGAACCGGATGTCCAACTCAACAATCAAAATCCGAACTCAATCTGGTTTGCCCCTACCTGGTTGCGAAATGTTTTTAAAAAGGATAATGAGGGGCCGCTGAAAAAAATACGGCCGGCGGATTAAGTGACCATGCCGGTTCGATGCACGGACCACTCAACTCGTCAGCGAGGCGCGGCGGATATGTTGGAATGGACCTTGAGAAAGCTGAGCGTACTTCATCCGGCCAATCTGTTGCTGTTCAGCTACCTGGCGACGATTGCCGTGGGGACCGGCCTGCTGATGCTGCCGACCGCCACGGTTTCGGGATCTATCAGCCCCACCGACGCCCTGTTCACGGCGACTTCCGCTGTCTGCGTGACGGGGCTGATCGTCGTCGATACCGGCAGTTATTTCACCCTCTTCGGGCAGGGTGTCATCCTGGCGTTGATCCAGCTGGGGGGGCTGGGGATCATGACCATTTCGGTCACACTCTTTCAGCTCATCGGCAAAAAAGTGTTCTTCCAGAGCAGAATGGCCATGCAGGAAGTCTTTTCACACACGCCGCGCGATGACATCTACTCTTTGCTGCGGTCTATTTTCGTTTTTACCGCCACGGTCGAACTCGCCGGCGCGACGCTTCTTTTTTTTCACTGGTGGCGATCCTATCCAGCGGGCAAGGCCCTCTACCTGAGTCTGTTCCATTCGGTTTCGGCCTTTTGCAATGCCGGGTTTTCGCTCTTCGCGAACAGTTTCATCGACGAGCGGGGTTCGCTCCTTCTCAATGTGACCATCTGCACCCTGATCGTTCTGGGAGGGCTGGGGTTTCCAGTGGTCTATGAACTCTACCGGCGCACGACCGAAAAACAGCGACGTTCGCGACGCTTTTCGGTGCAATTCAAGACGGTTTTGGTGACCACCGGTTTGCTCATCTTCCTGGGTGCCGCCGTATTGCTCATAACCGAAAAAAACCTGCTGCAGGGCGCAAGCTTTGGTGACCGCCTAATGATGGCCTTATTCCAGTCCATCACCTGCCGGACTGCGGGTTTCAACACTATTGACATCGGCGGATTGAACAGCGCATCCCTGGCGTTCATGATGTTCCTGATGTATTTCGGGGCGTCACCAGGATCGTGCGGCGGCGGTATCAAAACCACGACGTTCGCGGTTCTGGCGGCGTTTTCCTGGAGCCGCCTGAAAGGACGGGCACGGCTCAACATGTTTCAAAAGAGTATTCCCCAGGAAACAGTCGCCAAAAGTATATCGGTTGTCGTTTTGTCAATCGCGATCATTTTAGCGGCCCTTTTCCTGATTCTTTTTACAGATCCGGCCCATGGCAGCGGGGCTGAAGGACATCAGCAGTACCTGAGTTTCCTTTTCGAAACCATATCGGCCTTCGGTACGGTGGGCCTTTCCATGGGGGCGACCGCCACCCTGAACGGGATCGGTAAATTTATCATCATTATCGTGATGATCATCGGCCGAGTCGGGGTGCCGACCTTTGCTTACATCATCGCCGGGCCGCCGCCCCGAAAAGGTTTGGAATTTGCCGAAGAGAATCTCATGATCGGTTAGCGGAGGTCAGCCATGAAACGATTTGCCGTCATCGGAGCGGGCAGCTTCGGATTTTACGTTTCCAAAGCCCTCTTCGAGAGCAACCAAGAGGTGATCACCATCGATCGCAATCGCGAACGTATCCAGGCGGTGGAGCCGTATACCACCACCGCCATCGTCCTCGATGCCACAGACGCGGTGGCCCTCAAGGGGCTCGGTCTGGCGGAAATGGACAGCGTCGTCGTCAGCACCGGCGGCGACATCAGCAACAGCATCCTTATCTGTTATCACCTGCACGAACTCGGCGTCAAAACCGTCATTGCCAAGGTAGAAGACGAAACCCACGCCGAAATTCTGAAAAAACTCGGCGCGTCCGATACGATCCGGCCGGCCAAGGATACGGCGGCCCGGCTTGCGCGACGGCTTACCCAGCCGAACATCCTGGAATTTCTGCCGCTGGAGGAAGACTTTAATCTGGTTCAAGTCGATCCACCGAAATCCTTTATCGGCAAATCGCTCAAGGATATCAATCTTCGCAGCCGCTACGACGTTTACGTCATCGCCATTAAAGAGCTGGTGCCGGAGAGGTTCGTCATCGTGCCGCCGGCGGATTTCGTCGTCAAGGACAGCGACATCCTGATCATGATCGGAAAAACGAAAAACCTGGAAAGAATCAAGGAATTGAAATAGCCCGCACCGGCGAAGCGAAGGCACGGTAATGCCCGCCATCCGAGACGTTGTTCTCAGACGGACGTCTGAAAATAAAGTATCCCCCTACAGCCACTTTTTATACTTGAACCAGGCCAGCATACCCAGGAAAATAGAAATGAAGATTGCCCACAGTGCGGGATAGGCCCAGTGCCACTTGAGTTCCGGCATATATTCGAAGTTCATTCCGTAGATACCGGCGATAAAGGTCAGAGGAATGAAGATGGTGGCCATGATGGTGAGCATTTTCATGATGGCGTTCATGCGATTGCTGATGGTCGAGAGGTAGATATCCAGCAGGCCCGCCATGAGGTCACGGAATGATTCGATGGTGTCGATGATCTGAATCGTGTGATCGTAGACATCGCTGATGAAAACGTCAACCGACTTGTCGATCAGGGGAGACTCTTCCTTAACGAGCCTATTCAGCAGTTCGCGAATCGGCCAGACTTGCTTTCGGAAGAAAATGACGTCTCTTTTCATGGCGTAGAGGTGCTGCAGGCTATTCGGCGTGGGGTCGGAAAGGAGTTCGGCTTCCAAATCTTCAATTTTTTCTCCGAATGCTTCGAGGACGAGGAAGTAATGATCGACCACTGCATCGATCAGGGCATAGGCCAGATAATCACAGCCGGCCTTGCGGATGCGCCCCTTGCCTTTTTCTATCCGTTCCCGCACGGGAGTCAGCACATCTCCTTGTGCCTCCTGAAAAGAGATCAGAAAATTCGACCCCAGAACAATGCTGACCTGCTCGGATTCGATTTGGTCTATGCCGTCTCGGTACGACAGCATCTTGAAAACAATATAGATATAATTATCGAAATCATCGACCTTGGGGCGTTGACCGATGTTGACAATGTCTTCCTGGGTCAGAGGATGGATGCCGAACTGCCGGCCGACGGATTCGATCAACGCGATGTCGTGCAAGCCGTCGATATTGATCCAGGTCACGGCCGGCGAATCTTTGAGAGGCAAGGCCTCTTCTATGGTGTCGATTTCCTTTTTTAGATAGTGATCCTGATCGTAAGCGATGAGGGTAATGCGGCTCTTTGCGCTCTTTTTCTCGGGTGCGGGGACAAGCGTTCCAGGTGACGTGCCCGGAGCATGCGCAGGTTTTTTGATAAAGCGGGTCAGCGTGCGTTTTGCCTGGCCGACTCCCCGAGCCACCCGTTTGATCGGATTTTTCGTTGCCGGATTTCTCATCTGATCCATGCTTAAGATTCCTGTCTAAACAGGCGGTAACATCAACCGCTGCAGTAAGTGGATCTCCAGCCTCGGTGACGGTGGAGATTCGCTCATGGGGCACTATAGGCTTTAAGATAACGGTTTTGGACTGCGTTATCGGACACTACAGTCTTCTGCCTCCGGCCTTGGCAAAAAATATATCTTAGAGCCTTCATAATACTGAGGAGAGGCACTGATCAGGTGCTCCGCTTTCGGCAAAACGGGATGCCATTGCTGAAAAAACATGGCGGTGGTATTTTTACGACAATCCGGGCCGGCCGAAAGGAAGCGATAGGCCCAGGCCCAAAGACCTTGGGCTGGATTTATGTCGAAGCAATGCAAAATACCATATTATGGTTCCTCAATGTTGTCAAACTTAGACGCCTGCGGGTGTCTTGTCGACGGCAGGCAGGTTGATTGCTTGCAGAGGTCAGGTGCAACATGAAAAATCGAGATCTTCCGGTTGTAAAGCGATCGCTTTTCTGGTGGGTGTTTGCCGGTGATTTGCGGCTTCAGGTCCTGCTGATTGTCGTTATTCTGGTAACGGTCTTTGTCAGGGTCGTTCCACTGGAGATGCAAAAGAGAATCATCAACGAAACCATCAAGAT
>JBATHN010000814.1:0-2376 GCA_049666885.1 Desulfobacterales bacterium | reverse complement strand
AAGGCTGCCAGAGCCAGCTTCCAGTTAAGGGCGATCAGAACCACCCCGATACCGAACAACAGAAAAAGGTCCTTGAAAATAAAGGTGATCACCGATGTGAACAATTCGTCCATGTTCTGCACGTCGTTGGTGACGCGGGTGACCAGCCGGCCGACCGGGTTGCGGGTGAAAAACGCCATCGAGAGGTCCTGGATGTGCGTGAACAGGCGCATCCGCAGGTTGTGCATGATCATCTGGCCGGTATACACCATGATAAGTTTCTGAAAGAAATTAAAAATGAAGTCGAGGACGATGATGGCCAGAAACAGTAGGGAGATATACCCCAGGCCCCTTATGTCGTTTTGCCGGATGACGGTGATCTCCCGTTTGTCCAGGCGGTCGAGATCGGCCAAAGTTATAAGCGCTTGTGAGCCTTTGACCACGAAAAGATCGGAGTGATCGCGCACCACGGTGCGAACTTCGGCCCGATCCAAATCGGCCGTGATCCAACGGGTATTCGTCTTCGGTCCGGCGGGGGATTTTTCGGTCGCCGTTTCGGTCCGTGGAACAATATAGCGGTCGATGGCCACCTTGGTTGCATACGGCAGCGCAAGGTCGAGCAGGGTGATGCACACCACCAGCAGCACAGACCAGAAGATCGGCTTGGCGAACGGACGGGTGAAGGGGACCATACGCCGCAGAAGTTTCACGTCGTAGGTTTTTCCGAGCTGTCCCTCTTCGAAGTAGCCGATGTCAGTTTGCATACCGGACCTCTTCGACTTCCTGCAGGCGGTAAGTCCTGGCGTAGTAGCGATTGTTTTCCATCAGCTCCCGGTGCGTGCCGCGTTCTACGATCCGCCCGTTCTCCAGCGCAATGATGGTGTCGGCGAACCGGATGGCGGAAAGCCGGTGCGAGGCGATCAGAATGGTTCGTTCGCCGGCCATGGCGCGGAAAGTGGCCACCATCCGGTTGCCGGTATCCAGGTCGACTTGGCTGATCGGATCGTCGAGGACAAGGATCCGTGCGGTATGAAGCAGGGCACGCGCCAGGGCGATACGTTGCTTCTGACCGCCGGAGAGAATGATGCCCTTTTCGCCGACGATCGTGTCGTACCCGTTGGGAAAGGCGGTGATCGTGTCGTGGACGGCGGCCTGATCGGCAGCCGAAATCAGCGCCCGATCATCGAGCTCGGGGTAGCCGAGGGTAATGTTCTGACGGATGCTGCCGGCAAACAGGAAGGGTTCCTGCGGCACAAAGGCCAACTGGGCCCTGAGATCCCGAAGCTTGAGTGATCGGATGTCTTCACCGTCCAATAGAATCCGCCCCCCTGAGACGTCGTATAAACGTGGAATCAGGTTCAACAGGGTGGTCTTGCCGCTGCCGGGCGGCCCGACGATGCCCAGAATGTTTCCCGGCTGGATATCGAAATCGATGCTGGTCAGAACCAGTTGACGCTTGCTGTCTTTACCTGCGGCATAGGCGAACCGGACATTCTCAAAAGCGACGGCACCCCGGGACAGTCCAATCGCCTTTGCTCCATGGCCATCGACTATTTCCGGCCGGGTCGTCATGATGCGGGTCAGGCGGTCGAGAGAGGCCTTGCCACGCTGAATCAGGTTTGTCACCCAGCCGAGCGCCATCATCGGCCAGGTCAACAGGCCAAGATAACTGATGAAGGCGACGAAATCGCCCGGGGTGATCGTCTGGGTGATGGTCTGACGGCCGCCGACGAAGATGACGATGGCCAGACTCAGGTTGGTCAAAAACCCCATCATCGGGAAAAAAGCACCGGTGATCTTTACCAGATCGATATTTTCCTTGATGTAACCGCGGGAGATGTCATTGACGCGCCCGGCCTCGTGATTCTCCCAACCGTGGGATTTGATGACCCGGATACCGGAAAAACGCTCCCTGACCGCCTCGGTCAAATCGGCGAAGGCACTCTGAACTTCCTGGTATCGTCGGTGCATTTTTCGACTGAAAAACCGCGCGCCGATGACCAGCAGCGGCATGGGAATCAGTACCAGCAATGTCAGCTTGAGGTTGATGTAGGCCATGAAACCGATGGATGCGGCCCCCAGGACAATTGCATCATTGAGCGCCACCAGACCCATTCCCACTGCCATGCGCACCTGCTGGATGTCGTTGGTGGCGTGGGCCATCAGGTCGCCTGTCTTCGCCCGGTCGAAATAGGATGGCGACAGGGTTTGAATGTGAGACAGAAGCTCGTTGCGTAGACCTTCCTCCACCCGCCGCGAGGTTCCGAGCAGACAATGACGCCAGACAAACCGGAAGATCCCGATCAAGACGGCAATGCCCACTATCTGAAGTGCATAGCGCATCAGCCCGGCCGGTTCGATCCGCACGGCCGTCAGATCGTCGATCGCCCATTTGAT
>JBATHN010000813.1:0-1975 GCA_049666885.1 Desulfobacterales bacterium | reverse complement strand
CACCGCCATCGGACCCCACTGGCGAACCGTTGAGACGCATGGAGTCGGTTACATAGCCGGTGTTGGCGGGCACGGTGTCAGCGAGCGTCACGCCCGTCGCCGGGATCGCGCCAAAGTTGCTGATGACAATGGTGTAGCGCAGCACGTCACCCGGATCGACGATACCCGGTGAGCCGAAATCTTCGTGAATCTGAACGGTCTTGTGGGAATAAAGCAACGGCAGGTTGCCGACCACATTACGGGTCGGATCGTCGGGAACCGGGGTGGCTGGGTCATCCGACGGCTGCTCGGGCTGCAGACCGCTTCCCGCCCCGCCGGCATTCAAGAATCCCTGGTTTTCGATGATCAGGCCGTTCATGGCGCTCGGATCGACCACCACCTCGAAGGTCACCGTGGCCACATTGGTTGCCCCCGGTGCGGTATCGGCGCGCAGATATCCGGCCGTGGTGTTTTCCGGTGCATTGACCGCGATGCCGGCATGCAGCGGATTGATGCCGGGACTCGAGTCGGGCACGGCCATACCGTTCAGGGTGGTGCTGTTGGCCACGTAGGTGGTATTGGCCGGGGTATCGTCCCGCAGACGCGCATTTACGGCATCTTCTGTACCGATGTTTTTGACGGTGATGGTGTACCGCAGGGTTTCGCCGGCCATCAGAACGTTGGGATCCCCTGACAGGATGGTGGAAATCTTCTGCACCTCGAAAGCCGGCGCCGAAGCAATCAGCGTTGCGGTCGGATCTGTGTCTCCGGACACGTTGGGATCATCGGTTTGAAGCCGATCGGGGTTCGCGGAAACGAGTTCGGCCTGGTTGAGCACAACGGTTCCATGGGTGATCGCCGGCACCAGGGTGATCTCGAATACGATCTCGATTGTATCGTTGGCGTCACCCTGAGCGCCGATGTCCAGGTTGGCGACATTCACCAGACCCGTGCCGTTGGTGCCGCCTACCGCACTGGTGCCGGAGGTGGCACTGCCCGCGGGCACGCTCATTAAATTAAGGCTGCCGGGGGCGAAGACCGGTGTGACATTGAGGCGATCGAGCTCGTCCATGATGGAAAAGGAGGTCACGCCCACGGGTCCGGAGTTGCTGAGCTGGATGGTGTAGCGCAATGTGTCGCCGGGGCTGGCGTTGCTGCCGGGATTCTGGCCGGTGGTCACGTTCTGCACGTTCTTGCTAAACGCCAGGATCGGCGCTTCGCAAGTGACGCTGTGGCTATCCTCGTGGTCGAGGGTTCCCGGCGTGCCGTCGGTCAGCGTGCGATCGTAAGTGCGCGGCGCAGCACCCGCTGCTTCGGGGTCGGTGCTGAACCATTGCGTGACCCCGGCGACATTGGTCAGCACGATCCCATTCTCGGTCGACAGATCCAGCTCGAGATCGTAGCGGACGATCAGGCGCTGATCGGGCGCCAGGCCGCCGACAGCTGACAAAAGACTGATGGTCCATTCGCAGGTGGGTTGGCCGCTGAAGCTCACTGAATAATCGGTGTCCTCAACGAGCGGCGCCGGTGCCGGCGTCCCGTCCGCCAAAATGATCTGTGCGCTCACATTGCTCGGTCCGGCCGCGCACATACCTCCCGTGGCGCCGTGGGGCAATCGATCGGTAATGACCGGATTCCATGCCGTGCCGGTGCTTGGGTTGTGCACATTCAGCGTAAAGCCGGCAGGAGTGCCCACCTGCATGGTCGCCGGGCCGGATTTTTCCAGAGTGAGTGCATCCGGGCCGACAATGGTCATATCGGGGGTCGTGTCCGAGCCGCCCGGCGCCTGGCTCGAGGGGTCGTCGTTGGTCGCGTTGAAGGTATAAGCGGCGGTGTTGCTGAACTGCAGACCACTGACGTTCGTCGGTGTATCCGCCAGCACCACCGTTATGTCTATAACGATCTGTTCGCCGGCCGGAATGTCGATGCCGGTGGTCGTGTCTTCGATCACAAGGTTGGTGGCGGTGCCGGTATTGACCGGGGTCCACGGCTGTGA
>JBATHN010000812.1:0-3329 GCA_049666885.1 Desulfobacterales bacterium | reverse complement strand
CGGTTGGCCGGTTATGTGGCCTCCTCCGGTTCCGGGGGCACCCTTGGCGCCGGCTACTATCTCAAGCAGCGATTTCCGAGAGCCAAACTGGCGGTCGGTGAAGCGCTCCAATGCCCAACGCTCCTGTATAACGGTTTCGGTAGTCATCGCATCGAAGGCATCGGAGACAAGCACGTCCCCTGGGTCCATGACTGTAAGGAAACCGACTTCTTGATTGCCGTGGACGATGCGGTCCCCATGCGGCTGCTGCGTCTTTTCAACGAAGCAAGCGGCCGCAGGGTCCTTGTCTCCGAAGGCGTTTCGGAAGAACTGGCCGCAGAGCTAGACTTTTTGGGCATATCCGGAATCGGCAACTTGGTCGCTGCGATCAAGCTTGCCAAGTACAGCGAACTGACCGAGGAAGATATTGTCGTCACCATCGCCACGGATTCCATGCAGCTTTACGGATCCCGCCTGGAGGAACTCTCGAAGGAGCGTGGGCCTTACACGGCTGCAGACGCCCAGAGGGATATCGAGCTTATGAAATCGATAGCGATCGACCATGTCAAGGAACTCACCTACTACGATCGCAAAACGATCCACAACCTCAAATACTTCACCTGGGTCGAGCAGCAGGGTCGCGACGTCAACGAACTCAATGAGCAGTGGTACCAGCATGATCTGTATTGGAACAAGACGTTCGCGCAGGTCGAAGATATCGATGTGCTGATCGAGGATTTCAACGACAGGGTAGGGCTGCTGTAGAGGCAAATAGGGATTTAGAAAATGGAACGTAACCACATCGAAGAAAAAATTGAACACCTCGGGAGATTGTCCACCGGGGGGCTGCACATGGCGGATTTCCTGCTCACATGGGAAAAGACCGACGAAGAGATCGCGGCCGTATTCACGGCCGCGGAAATACTGCGCGGCCTGCGACGTAACAACCTTTCGGCGCGGTTCTTCGACAGCGGACTCGCCATTTCGATCTTCCGTGACAATTCGACCCGAACTCGTTTCAGTTTCGCCAGTGCCGCCAATTTTCTCGGTCTGGCACTGCAGGACCTGGATGAGGGCAAATCCCAGATCGCTCATGGGGAAACCGTGCGGGAAACGGCCAACATGGTGTCATTCATGGCCGATGTGATCGGTATCCGCGACGACATGTATATCGGCCGGGGAAATGCCTACATGCGCGAGGTGGCCGCAGCGGTCCAACAGGGTTATGACGCCGGGCTCCTGGAACAGCGGCCCACTCTGGTCAACCTGCAATGCGACATCGACCATCCGACCCAATCCATGTCCGACATGCTGCACTTGATCCACCGGTTCGACGGCATCGAGAACCTGCGCGGCAAAAAGATCGCCATGTCGTGGGCCTATTCTCCCTCCTACGGCAAACCCCTGTCTGTTCCCCAGGGTGTCGTCGGTTTGATGACCCGCTTCGGCATGGACGTGGTTCTGGCCCATCCGCCCGGGTATGAAATGATGCCCGTCGTAGAGGAGGTGGCCGTTAAAAATGCCCAAGCTTCCGGCGGAACGTTTCGCAAGACCAACAGCATGGAAGAGGCCTTCAAGGACGCCGATGTCGTCTACCCCAAAAGCTGGGCACCTTTCGCCGCAATGGAAAAACGGACGGCCCTATACGGCGAGGGCGACATGGACGGAATCAGGGCGCTGGAGAAAGAGTTACTGGTCCAAAATGCCAAGTTCCAAGATTGGGAGTGCACGGAAGACCTCATGAAAAAAACCCGAGGCGGCAACGCCCTTTACATGCACTGTTTGCCGGCAGACATTACCGGGGTGAGTTGCCGTGAGGGAGAAGTGACCGCTTCCGTCTTCGACCGATACAGGGACCCCTTGTATGCGCAGGCCGGCTATAAACCATATATCGCTGCTGCCATGATTCTTCTGGCCCGTTTCGCAGACCCGGCGTCAAAACTAATCCACCGCTTGCAAGAAGGGCGGAGGCGTGTCTGGTAACCCTATTTTTGAAGATGAAATCTAAATAGTGAGGAAGTTTATCGGATATCGTGTGTGGACAAAAGATGAAATTAAGAACTTTCAAGCCGGTACATGCCACTGCAAGCCTGGGAATCTGGCGTAATCACGGTCAAGCGTGACCCATTCACTGCCGGACTCGATGGCCAGGGCCGCAAACCACGCGTCCGGCACCAGATTGCCTCTGGCGTCCGCTTCGGTGCAAAGGCGTTTGAAGATCACCCAGTGACGTTCGCCCGGTTCAACGGCAACGCAGTTTGGTTGAGCAAGAAGGATGTCACAGAACCCTATCACTTCATCCAGGCTGCTGGGCACCACAAATACTTTTGGGTGAGTAGTGATGCGGATCACACCGCTCAGAACCTGTGGCGCCATACCGTAACGTGTATCGCCGTTGACCACGCCGTCAAGCCAGGTCCGGCAGATCTCATGCTCGGAAGAATCTGCGCGAAATGCATGCACAAGGATGTTGACGTCGGGAAGGATCACAGTGCGTTCATGACCTCCTCCAAGTCACTCGACCGGTTCAGGTCTACTCCCGGGAGGACACCACCGGTCGCCTTGGATACCGGCAATACAACCCGTTTTCTTCGGCTCGTCTTCGGTTTTGATAGGACGAGCGCCAAACCATCTTCGACCAGGGATGTGAGGGTGCGCCCCTGATCTGCCGCGTGTTTTTTAGCCCGCTTCAACAGATCGTCGTTTATCCTGATAGTGGTTCTCATGCATCAATACATAACTCTTATGCATCAGTATGTCAACCAAGGGTATAAGGCAGGGACATTTCAATGTTTCCTTGTTGCAAGTTCAAGCGGTTCCAGAATCGTCTTGATGGTTGAAAACAATAGCGGATCACGACTAACGCCCCGTGGGCTATGGGGTCTATGATTTAATGTTTTAATTACTGTTAGAATCGGACTAAGCTCACCAAATACTCAGAAAAGCCAGAATAGATGCCACGGTTGCCTTGCATCACATCATATGTTGCGGTATCGAAAGGCGGAAGATTTTACGGAACAACACCGATAAGGACGATTTTGTAAATTGTCTGTCTCGGGTTCTATCAGAGACGAATACCCCCTGCCACATTTGGGCATTGCTTTCAAGCCATCTGCACCTTCTGCTGCGGACCGGCAATGCCCCAATAGCAACAATCATGCGTAAGGTTCTCACTGGATACGGGACTAAGGGTATGACATTGAAAAGATAATCGAGCGCGTATCGGATTTGTTTTCATTGAGTAGCCTCCATTTTTTTGATTTTTGTTTTTGACACCAATTATAACTATGACACAACGACAAAAGCGCAATGAGGATTGAATTTAGTTAAGATGATAGCCAAAACCTACC
>JBATHN010000811.1:0-2648 GCA_049666885.1 Desulfobacterales bacterium | reverse complement strand
GCAGGTTGAGGAATCGCTCTGCGTGTACCGAATTGGGGGAGACCATGATGTCGAACATGGCCCGGGCGGCGGTGGCGAACAACTCGGACGGATCGGCGCCGAACACGTGCAGGCCGAGATCCGCGGTGTGATCGATGATGCGATATTTCACCTGGGCCGATCCTGTTTATAGCAATATTTCCCCGGCCTTAGCGGTGCCATAGCCGCCAAGGGCCTCAACCCGCTTCTTGAAGGCGGCACTGCGGATGGTCTCCAGAAGGACCTGGAAGTTCCGGGTTTCGAAAAACGCTTCAGGCACCACCAGGTCGTATTGTTCGGTGACCACCGGCACGAAGTCGAGTTTCAGAGCCCTGGCCGCCGCGCAGATTCCCAGACCGGCGTCGGCCGTGCCGCTCAGGACGGCCACGGCCACCGACATGTGGGTAAATTCTTCGTTGCCGTAGCCGTTGATCCGACTCGGGTCGATGCCCAGCTCCCGCAAACGGTAGTCGAGCAGGATGCGGGTGCCGGAACCGCCCTGCCGGTTGATCATGGTCACATCCTCGCGCGCCAGGTCTTCGATCCCTTTAATCCGTTTCGGGTTTCCGGGTTGAACGATCAGGCCCTGATCCCGGAACACCAGGTTGACCAGACGGACCTGCTTCGCGGCGAAGAGTTCGGGCAGATAGCGTTTGATGTAGGCGATGTTGTAACTGCCGTCGGCCGTGTCGAGAAGATGAGAGCCGGCCAGGTGGCACAGGCCTCTCTTGACGGCCATCAGCCCCCCCATGCTGCCGACGTGGCTCGATGACAGCGACAGGCCGCTGCTGCCGGCGCGAAGCTGATCGGCCAGGACGTCCAAAGTGTTGTCGTGGCTGCCGACGATCACGATGGTGTTGCGGATGGCCGACAACGGGCGCAGCAGTTCGGCCGCAACCGGCTGCTGGTCGTTGATTCCTTCGACATGGTTCGGAATCCGAATGATGCCGTCGGCTTCGGTGATCGAGGTGATGCTGCCCGCGCCGCGCGGCAGAGGAGTGGCCACGATGCGGCCGTTCACCTCCCCGAGCTTTACCCGTATAAATTCTTCAACGCCGAGTTTGGAGGCGATTTTACGCGTCGGCTCGACCATGGCAGTCTGGGGTGCCGTGTCGGGCAGCCCGAGCCGGCGGCGGATCAGGGGACGGACAAACTGCTCGAAGGCGATGATCGCCGAAACCGGGTAACCGGGTATGCCGAATACCGGTTTGGCGTTAATTTCCCCGACGATCACCGGTTTGCCGGGCATCATGGTAACCCCGTGCACATAAACATGACCCAAATCACTGATCACGTGGCGGGCGTAATCTTCCGAACCGGCTGAGGAGCCGCCGATGATCAGTACTATGTCGTAGCCTCTCTGGAGGCCCTTTTGGGTCGCCGCTTTTATGGCTTCCAGGTCGTCCTGGACCCGGTCGTTTTTGACATAAGTGCCGCCGCAGGCTTCGGTCAGTTTGCCGAGAACGTAAGAGTTGCTCTCGAGTACCTGCCCCGGGTGCAGTTGGTCCGGCTCGATCTGGCGCCAGTCGACGATCTCGGAACCGGTGGGGATGATCAGCAGATTGGGTTTACGGCGGACCGTCACCTCGAAAATGCCGGCCGAAATTAGCGCCCCGATACAGTAAGGCGTAATCTGGTGGTTCTGGGGAAAGAGCAGCTGGGTGGCGACAATATCCTCGCCCATTTTGCGGACGTGCTGCCAGGGAAAAGCCGGTGCTTCGATCCGAACGCGGTGCTCGTCGAGACGATCGAGCTTTTCGACCATGATCACCGCGTCGGTCCCCTCCGGCATCACGTGACCGGTGTTCAGATAAAAGGCGTCTTCACCGATGATCAGCTCTTTCGGCCGTGTCTCGCTGGCCCCGAAGGATTTATCTGCTTTGACCGCGATGCCGTCCATTGCGGCCGCGTGAAAATTGGGTGATGACAGCCGGGCGGTGACGGCTTCGGCCAGCACGCGTCCCACCGAATCGGTTACCGGCACGGTTTCACCGGTCATGGCGTCGATCGACCCGAACCGCTGAAACAATATGTCCCGGGCTTCCTGGAGCGTTTTCATCTTTAGGTAGATGTTCCGTTTGGGTTGCATTCTTTTCTCCGATTAGGGCACAGACGTTAAGGGCGGGTTACAGGTTGCGGGTCCTGAGTATCGAGTTTCTATCACAAAGGAATGACTGCGACCTCAGCGCCGGCATCGAGCCCCTCGGTGTTGATGTCGATTTCGATCAATCCGTCGGCCATGATCATGGTGTTCAGCAAGCCCGATTTGCCCAGAATCGGTTCGGCACGGTACTCATCGTTGTCACGGGTGAGTCGCACGCGAATAAAATCGGTGCGCCCCTGGGCCGAACCGATATTGCGGCTCAGCCGGGCGGGAATCCTGAAAGCCTGTCGCTGAGAGGGGGACAATCCCGCCACATGTGCGATGAACGGCTGAACCACGACTTTGAAAACGACCATGGCCGATACCACGTGACCCGGCAAGCCCCAAACGGCCTTGTTTTGCGTAGTGGCCAGAATGGTCGGCTTGCCGGGGCTGATCGAGATGCCGTGCACAAGGATGCGTGAATCGGGAAGTTGGGTCAGGACATCGATCGTGAAATCGCGAACCCCGACCGAACTGCCTCCGG
>JBATHN010000810.1:0-2524 GCA_049666885.1 Desulfobacterales bacterium | reverse complement strand
AACGGCGGCACGGCCATAAACGTCTCCCGCCAGTCGACCAACATACTCGAGGTTGAAGATTTTGCCTGGTCCTTCGACAGCTCGACGATCGCTTTTCGGGCCTTCAATCCGGTTCCCAACACGATCGGCAACGTCGAACTCTTTACCGTTCTGCCACCGCCATCCGTCGGGTCTCCGGTGAGAGTCTCGGTATTCCCAAATCCAGACGGTGAAGTTAGTTCTTTTGATTGGGCACCGTCTGATCTGCTGCTCGCTTACACCCAGAATACGATCGAAGGCTCCCCCGACAGGATCGATCTTTATTCCACCCGCCCTTTTAGGCAGGATAACAATAAATTGTCCAACACGACAGGTACCGGATCCATTATCTCGACGGTCAGGAGTTTTAAATGGTCACCCAACAGTCTGCTGATTGCTTTCAATGTGGTGGTCAGGGGCTCCGGTCTGAGCGAGCTTCTGGTTGCCGATCCGTCGGTGGTATTCCCGACACCTGTACCGCTGTCCGGCACTCTCCAGAGTCTCGGTGAGGTCGTGGGGTTCGAATGGTCACCGGACAGCGTCCGCGTCGCCTATCGCGCCGATCAGTTCGTTGACAACCGGTTCGATCTGCTCACTGTCTTGGCGAACGGCAGCCGACTGCCGGACTTAATTTCGAGATTGACAAACGACAGCAGCGAGGTAAGAGATTTCGCTTGGGCGCCCGGCAGTTCTCGCATCGCCTACATAGCGGATCAAGACGCGGTGGGGGTGTTTGAACTTTACACAGACAATACCGTCGGAACCTCCAACCGGCGGGTTTCCGCGGAACTCAGCGCCGGGGAAAACGTCAGCGCATTTTTATGGGCGCCGGACGGTCAACTCATTGCTTACCAGGCGAACCAAGACAATATCAACATTGATGAACTCTATACTACGGTGCCTTAAAGACCTGCGATGTCGAGTCGTTTTTCGTCAATGCCAGCAGAGAGAGGTGTATGGGTAAAAAGTGCAATCAACATAAACCGATGTTGGGCTCTGCTCTGCCGATTCCGCCGCACTTCGTTATCTCACATGACCATGCGGTGTGAAAACCTCGACCCTTATACTGAGATACCAACCATTTTGTAATACACCGCCTGACGTTATGGGTTCGTCGCAGAATTCTTCTTCAATTCCTTGTCGATGATTGCAGAGAAGCCTTCCAGGCTGCGCTGTTTCAATTGCCGGCCGTTGATGAAAACCGCCGGAACACCGCGAACGCCGATCTGTCTACCTTGTTCGATATCCGACTGGACCTTGGTAAGGGTCTCCCCGGCCTGCCAGTCTTTTTCGAACTGCTCCACGTTTAAGTTGAGCGCTTTCGCGATCTCGCGCACCTTCTCGTCGTTTAGCTGGTTGGCGTTTTGAAAGAGCTTGTCGTGAAATTCCCAGAATTTGCCCTGCTTGTCGGCCGCTAGGGCCGCGCGCGCCGCCGTTTCGGCATACTTGTGTGATCTGACCGGGAAATTCATGAAGACTTCCTTGACCTTTTGGGGATATTTCTCGACCACCTGGTCGAGCAGAGACGTGAGTCCCTTGCAATACACTCACTCGAAGTCGCTGAAAACGGCCACCACCACCGGCGCGTTTTCCGGTCCCCGAAACGGCGACCCGGAGGTGTCGATCCTTTCGACGAAGTTCAGCTTGATAATCTGGACGGTCTTTTTCTCACGGCTACTGAGCACAAGAACGTCGGACCCCTGGATATGCGAGATACGGTCGAACTCCTTGCCGACATCCATCGTTTCGTCCAGAGTGCCGTTCGGTTCGTAGACTTGGATCTGTCCCTCGCCCGTGAGGATAAACACCTTGTTCCGCGATGTCGAAAAGGCGACATCGAGAGGCGGGTCCTTCAAGTTAAACGTCTGAAGGACGTTCCAATCCAAGGCGGCAAAACAAACCGGCAGCATGAAGAAAAGGGCAACCAGGGTGCTGAAAAAAACAGTGACTCTAAATTTCATGATTATCCTCCCAAACAGAAATCAGTGCCTTTGATGAATCCGCTGGATCAGAGCGAACCGAGTTCCCGCACTTAAATGGCATTATTAAAAAAAAAGCTCAAGCCCTAAAATTTTCCCGGTCTCGTCGAGACTAAAAGCTGCGAGAAGACGCGATGATTGGCGCACCAATGCCCGGCGGTTAAGTCGAATCTTTTGGGCAGTCGAAATGTGCCGTTGGCCGTCGGCGTCCAAACCCGGCACAAGATCACATTTTGCTGCCTTGAATTTCAAGAATTAGTGTTTAATCTATCCCAAAACATTTTAACCTGCCTTACTTAACCGCAAAATTATGAAAGGAGAACGCCGATGAAAGGTACGGAGAGTGTCCATAAGAAGGTTCAGGAAATGTGCGACTGTTATGCGACGACCGATCCGCTGCGAGAGATGTCGATCCTCAAAAACGACGCCGACAAGGAAGAGGCGGCGGTGAAGTGGTTGGCACTGGTCGCCCTGCACGGTGTCAACAACAATGCGGAAAGAATATCCATCCGCCGCAGTGGGGAAGG
>JBATHN010000809.1:0-1921 GCA_049666885.1 Desulfobacterales bacterium | reverse complement strand
GCGAACCTGTTGCGCAGCCGGGTCGGCCGAGCCTGGGTGGCGATTCGGGACAACGATGTATCGGCCAAGGTGATGGGCATCAACATCATTAAATACAAGCTGCTGGCATTTTTCGTCGCCGGGTTTTTCGGCGGTATTGCCGGTGCTTTCTGGATCAGCAACCTGGCGGCCATCAGCCCCGAACACTTTCCGTGGTTCTGGTCGCTCTGGCTGGTCGGCGTCATCCTGATCGGCGGGGTCGGCTCGGTTTACGGCACCATCTTCGGTTCGATCTTCATGGTGGTCATCATGGAATTGATGCAGCTGAGCATCATGCAGTTTCTGGATATGGGCTTTGCATGGGCCGAACCGTTGTTTATGGACTTTCTGTTTGTGAAGGAAGCCGCTTTTGGATTGGCCATTTGCGTCTTTATGATCTTCGAGCCCAACGGGCTGGCCTACCGCTGGTGGCAGACCAAGAACTACTTCAATCTTTGGCCATTTTCCTATTGACACGAAGGAGGTGATAAAAGGCATTCTTTCGGCAAAATTGCAGTGGCAATGACACACTACACTCTCTAAAGGGGGAAGGCAATGCGCAAAAGTAAGAATCTATCGTCAATGGTGTTCGTCTCGGTTTTTGCTCTCATCCTGACCATGAGTCTTAGTGAAACAGCCGGGGCTGAGGTAGTTAAGGTCGGGGCATTGAACGACATGACCGGCGCCACTTCCGACGTCGGTAAGGACTACGCGCTCGGCATTGCCGAGGCGATCCACTACATTAACGAGAACGGCGGCATCAACGGCAAGCAGATCAAGCTGACCCAGTTTGACTACGGTTACCGTGTCCCCGAGGCACTCACCAAATACAAGCTGTTCAAACGGCTCGGTTGTGTGGGTGTGCTGGGATGGGGGACCGGTGATACGGAGGCGTTGTCGCCGACGGTAACCAAGGACAAAATGCCGTATGTTTCGGCTTCCTACTCCGGTCATCTGGCCGATCCGTCGAAAACCCCTAACAATCTTTTTGCGGCAACCGATTATTCCACCAAAGCCCGGGCGACCTTGACGGCGTGGTTTGATCAGCGCTGGTCCAAGAATCCGGAAAACGGAAAGCGCAAGCCGCGCCTGGCGTGCTGCTACATGTTCGCTTCACCGTATGCGAGCGCCCCGATCAAGGCGATCAAGGATCAGGCAACCCTTCTGGGTTTCGAGATCGGACCGGATCAAGATGTGTCCTTGTTTGCCATCGACACCAAGAGCCAGGTGCTTGGGCTTAAAGACTTCAAACCGGATGTCGTCTGGCACGGCAATACGGTAATGTCGGTGGCGGCGACAGTACGCGACGCCTATTCGCTCCAATTGGGCGCCGATCACGTCGTCAACCTGTGGGCATTTGACGAAAACCTGCCCAAGCTGGCGGGCAAGGCGGCCGAAGGTGTCATGGCCGGAGTCGTTTGCGCCTTTTACGGAGAAAAAACACCGATGATGCCCGCGGTGCTGGAATATGGAAAGAAGTACAATCCCGGCGTGCCAGCTGAAAAGCGCACGATACACACTATTCAGGCCTGGTCCAACGCCTTGGCCCTGGCGGAAGCCATGAAACGGGCCGACAAGGCCGGTAAACTGGAGGGAGAAGGTATCCTGAAAGAAGGCTTCGAAACCATGCGGGAGTACGATCTCGGCCTGGGCGGGGCGAAGCTGACCTATACCGCCACCGACCACCGTGTTTCCGGCACGGTACCGGTGTATGAAGTCAAGGACGGCAAGTTCAACCTGGTCACAAAGGTCGATCTGAAGAGCCGCTGGCCGGAAAAATGGGAGAAGGAGTGGCTCGGCTGGTAATATTGGTTTAAGAAGATAACTGGTCGATAGGTTAAGTCGTTAATTTAGGAGACTTCTTTTTTTCCAGTTAACTTGTTAACAAGTTAACTATTTGCCC
>JBATHN010000808.1:0-3535 GCA_049666885.1 Desulfobacterales bacterium | reverse complement strand
TCGTCTGATGCGACTGGGAACTCACGGCTATGAAAGTTGACAACCTTCATTGTCTTTCTCTCCTAACGGCAAGGCTTTACTGCGAGGGAAGCGAGTCCGCCAACAGCCCTTTGTTAGGCAAAGTTGCCTTATTTCTCATATAGCCTTCATCTCACGGCTAAGGCTGGCAAAAATACTAAGCAGATCGTCATAGGTCATACAATCGATAGAATCACGATCTAGCCACTTAAATCTCCTCAGTTTTTCAATAACGTATCCTTCATCCCTTCCTGCAATGACTATTCCCTTGACTCTCGTGACTTCACAATCTCTAAGATCAAGGCACTCAAGGACAGCCTCGCGATGTTTTTCATAAAGAAAAAGCCAATCTCGAACTTGGCTAATGGCATGTTCCATTTCAGCACCGTCTTTACGCAATAAACGAATACCAGGTCGTTCAATCTCTACAAAAAACAAAGTTCCACGGCTGTCTAAAATGGCGAAATCCGCTTGATGTTTTGATAGTAATGGTGGCTTTTCATACAGTCTCAAAGGAGAAAGAAAATGAAAAACAATTGGGTTTTTAGATAAAAATTGCCGAACTTCTTCTTCTCTCGGTTTAGTTTTAATTAATGATGAAAGTTCTTCGGATATCTAATAAGTGTTTTATCAATTGTCCCGTAGCACTACCTGGTAGAGATTTGATTATCCGTTTTAACGTTTGGCTACAAGAAAAAATTATAATGAAGTTTAACGGGTCGGGATAATTGATAAAAGTGTGTTGCAGCTACACAGTGTGCAATAGCTCCAAGCTCTGTGTGAGAAGCTGCATAGGAGATGGAGGAACCGACCCTCCGAGGTCTGCCTGCAGGGGCCGGCCTCAAACCACCCTCAGCGGCATTGGTCAAAAGCCCTTGTCGTGAGCATAGAGGGAAAAGGCGCGACAAACGCGTCAGGTATGAACCGAGAAGGCGAACACCAGTGAACCATCGTACAAGTGTCGAAAATGTCTTAGATGACATCAAAACCGGGGTCTTTTTATTGCTCCGGGATAAGCCCATCGGGAACCTGCTTACTGGGTGGGCGGTGTCCGGCATAGAGATGGCGCGAGCTCGGTTCAGGCTCTTGTGCGGAACTGCAAGAACCTGTGTTGTGATGTTAAGGGAGCCGGTCAAGAGAGGCAACCTCGAGGCCCAGAGTACCGATGCGCAGCACAGGGGCGGACCGACTCGGAGTAGCGTTGAAGGGTCTGTAATGGACTTGGAGCCAAGGAGTCGGGTTGTCCTGCCGGCGTCTTCGTCAACCCGCATGGGGAGGAGCGAATGACCCAGGCAAAGACGTTTGTAATTCCAAAAAGGCTTGTATGGGAAGCGTACAAGCGCGTGAAGGCAAATCAAGGAGCAGCCGGAGTGGACGAGCAGTCCCTCAAGGAGTTTGAGGAATCGCTCGGTGATCACCTGTATCGGATCTGGAATCGAATGTCGTCGGGGAGCTACTTCCCACCCCCAGTGAAAGCGGTAGAGATTCCAAAGAAGTCCGGTGGAGAAAGGACCCTCGGCATCCCTACCGTTTCCGACCGTATCGCACAGGCCACGGTTAAGCTTGTGTTGGAACCGCAAGTTGAACCTTATTTTCATGAGGACTCTTACGGATACCGACCGGGCAAATCGGCACATCAGGCCATTGCGGTAACCCGCAAGCGTTGCTGGAGGCACGACTGGGTGCTGGAGTTTGATATTAAGGGACTTTTTCGACAATATCGACCATGGGCTTCTGATGAAAGCGGTTCGACGCCACACGAATTGCAGGTGGGTCTTGCTTTGTATCGAGCGTTGGCTGATTGCGCCAATGCAGAAGGAGGACGGGACGATCATAAGTCGGGACAGAGGAACTCCGCAGGGCGGTGTTATCTCCCCGCTACTCGCCAATTTGTTCTTACATTATGCATTTGACCATTGGATGGCGACGAATTATCCCCAAGTGCCTTTCTGCAGATACGCGGACGATGCATTGATTCATTGTCGCAGCCACAAGCAGGCCATATACCTGCGCAAAAGGCTTGAGAGCCGATTGAAAGAGTGCGGCTTGGAGCTGCATCCGGATAAAACCAAGGTGGTCTACTGCAAAGATAACCACAGAAAACAGGAATATGAAACCATCCAGTTTGACTTTCTGGGGTACACGTTTCAACCCAGACGCTCAAAAGACCGCTATGGCCGTTTGTTTGTCAATTTTACGCCAGCGATCAGTCGATCGGCGGCAAAGTCCATCCGACAGACGATACGCCGTTGGCGGTTACAATTGAAGAGTGAAAAGACAATCGAGGATCTGGCCCGCATGTTCCGTCCGGTGATACAAGGGTGGATCAACTACTATTGCAAGTTCTATCCATCAGCCTTTCAACCCATCGCAAATCATTTGGATCGATTTTTAGCGCGTTGGGCAATGCGGAAGTTCAAAAGGTTACGAGGTCACCAACGTCGAGCCATGCATTGGCTCGGTCGGATTGCCAAACGCCAGCGGTTTTTGTTTCCCCACTGGCAGGCAGGCTTCGTACCGCCGACTGGGGCAATGGGAGCCCGGTGAGCTGAGAGGTTCACGCCGGGTTCTGAGAGAGCCTGGAGGTGAGATTCCTCCGGGCTACTCACCCAAAGATGTACGAAGCCGCCTTGAAGGCATTTAGGGCATCTCGGCACGCTATTTTCAAGTGGGGTTTGTAATCATATTTTTTTCGACCATTCGTATGCGAGCCGGCTTTTAGAGGACCTGATAATAGAGGCTCCAGACAAATATTTAGGGTGTTAAGCTCCACAACGGCATCATTTCTGTGCCACTTTTTCAGCAGGTACAGCCATTGCAACGGGGTTAAGGCGCACTTCATCTGTGGTTTTCAAAAACGTATTCAAATTTCAAGCAACCCGGTTAAGCCGCCACAACAGCAAGGGGATTGGGCGCTCGTGCCACCCCCTTTGGTATCTCTAAAAACAACTGCATCCGGCCTTTATGGCAGCCCGGACACAGATTAATGTCGATGCCCGTAAGCATCTTTCCATTATCGTAACCACTTAAAATAATCTTAAAAATAAATATACAATCTGGCTAAACCAATCAATTGTAAATGTGGGATAAAGCAGGTCTTCTATTTAAAAGAGCAATCCTGACCCTATCCCCTCAACCTTTTCTCGATCCCTTTAAATGCTTTTAGACAATTCAAACTGCCTCGTATGTTTCTTCAAAGATGGCTGTCAGCTTCCACCAAATCCAGCCTCACGGGCTTGATTTCAACGATTATACCCGTGTTGCCTTTACGAAGCACAATATTTTTCAACCATATCCGGTTGTCTTCTTCCGGGTAATCGGTACGAAAATGCGAGCCCCGGCTTTCAGTGCGTTCCAGTGCGGCCCGGCAAACCATCTTGGCTACGCACCGCATGTTTTGAAACTCCAATAGCCTGATGAGATCGGTGGGACTTGAGACGGCGACCCGAGGCCAGGGTTCCCGCAGGCGCTTTAACGCCTCTTTAAGCCCACTTTCTTGGCGAATCACGCCAGCCTT
>JBATHN010000807.1:0-2841 GCA_049666885.1 Desulfobacterales bacterium | reverse complement strand
TCGATAGACAAACAAAGCACTTATGAGGGTATCTTATTGACCGTAGCAAGTTGAAGCCCCTAAAGGCTGCTGATTTTTGCTTTCCGCCCCCTGCCCGCCATCGATCTCGCCTGCCCGCAATGCCTGCGAGGCAGGCGGGCTCAGGCGAGTCAGGCGGTTCTCAGCGGAAAGCAAAAATTAAACAAGTCCTCAGCGTGCTCAGCGTCTCTGCGGTGAAAATGAATATCAAAACGGCCCCCTTTTAGGGGTGGCAATTGACTATTTTCAGGCACTGTTGTGGCCCTAAAGGGCCATGATGGTTTAAAAATCGATACCATAGCTTTCCGCTCGCGGTCCGTCAAGTTGAAGATGACAAAGCAAACGGCGGACGGCAAAAGGCACATGGTAAATCATGACAGCTCACGGCCAAAGGCCAACGGCTATAGGACTTATACCGAATGTCCGAGCCGAATTTGCGGACACCGATAGAGTCAACCGGCAAACTTCCTTCAGGCCAGCTTGCCGACGGCAGCCTCGACCGCATCCAGCAGTTCGCCGCTCTTCATCAGGGTGCGCATGCGGGCGATATCTTCGGCCAGGATGCGATCGGTTTCCAGATGGTCGATCGTTCGGCGAATCACATCGTAGGCGGCCCGGTTACCTCGGCCGGGTTTCAGGTTGGTGAAGAGATCGAGCGCCTGAGCGGCGCACAACAGCTCGATGGCCACCACATCACGGGCATTATCGACAATGGTGCGGCCTTTCCTGGCCGCGATGGTGCCCATTGAGACGTGATCCTCCTTGTTGGCGGAGGTGGGGATGGAGTCGACACTGGCCGGGTGGGAAAGAACCTTGTTCTCCGAGACCAGGGCGGCGGCGGTGTACTGGGCGATCATGAGACCCGAGTTCAAGCCGCCGTCCTTGACCAGAAACGCGGGCAGCCCGCTCAGATGAGGATTGACCAACCGTTCGATGCGGCGCTCGGAAATATTCGCCAACTCGGCAACGGCTATGCCGAGAAAATCGAGGGCGAGCCCCACCGGTTGGCCGTGAAAATTGCCGCCCAGCAAAAAATCCTGCTGGTCGGCAAATATCAACGGGTTGTTGGTGGATGAGTTCATTTCGGTTTCGATGACCTTGCGGGCATAGGCCAGTGCATCCTTGGTGGCGCCGTGGACCTGCGGGGAACACCGCAGGGTATAGGCGTCCTGAACGCGGAAACAGTCCTTGTGCGAAGTGATGATCTCGCTGTCCTGAATGATGCGCTCCATGTTGTCGGCGGCCGCGGCCTGGCCAGGGTGCGGGCGGACGCGGTGAATGCGCGGATTGAACTCGGTACGGCTGCCCATCAGGACCTCGAGGCTCATGGCGGCGGCAATGTCGATCAGCCGTGACAATTGCAGGGCGTCGTAGACCGCCAGTGCGCCGATAGCGGTCATCACCTGGGTGCCGTTGACCAGGGCCAGGCCCTCGGCCGATTCGAGCCGGATCGGCTTCATCCCACATCTTTTTAGAACTTCGGCACCCGACAGCCGTTCACCCTTGATAAAAGCCTCGCCCTTGCCGAGCAGAATCAGGGACAGGTGGGCCAGAGGTGCCAAGTCTCCACTGGCCCCCACCGACCCTTTTTCCGGTACCACCGGACAGACGCCGCTGTTGAGCAGGTCGAGTAAAAAATGGACTGTCTCAAAACGGATGCCCGAATGGCCCCGCGCCATGTCCTTGAGGCGCAAAAGCATCACGGCCCGGACCGTCTCTTCGTCAAGGGGCGCCCCTACGCCGGCGGCATGGCTCATGAGGATGTTTTCCTGAAGGCGACGGGTATCCTTCCCGGAAATGGCCACATCGCTCAGCGCTCCGAAACCGGTGGTGACACCGTAAATGGTCCGGCCCTCGGCAACCCAGCGCTCGATCAAGCGGCGGGCCTTACGGATGCGGGTTTGCGAACCGTCGCTCAATTCGACCCGGCCGCCATTGCGGGCCACCGCTACCAGGTCGATCAGCGTCAAGCCCTCGCTTCCTATCTGTATCTTTTTCATCTCACTACCGTTTCAGTAACCGTTCACAGGGTTTCAAAGTCCGATGCGCTTCAATCCACGTAATTGTAAGCGTTTACAGGGTGCCGCAGATGCAAGGCGTCGGGTGCGCAGACGTACTTTTGTACTTCAAGTGCCCGACAACAAAGCAGATGCGGTGCCCTGTGAACGCTTACACCGTTTCTACTATGAGGTCTATCGATAGCCTCGATTTCTGAAGCATTACCCGTATTCGATAGTACAGTTGCCGCGAAAACACAATCCCGCCGCAAGTCTTGATTTTTTCAGGCGGGTTCGCATATTGGTTTATAATGCAGCGCATTGACCCTCACCGGCAAAGGAACGCTCCGATGATCGACAACCATCAAATCACCGCCGCCATGACCGTCCGGCTGGATCAGGTTTTCGGCGACCTGCCGACCGTGCCGACATTTGTCGACGGCATCCGCCGGGCCCCCAAAAGACAATTTTCCCTTTCACGCCACGATACCGAACTCGCCTTGAAAAATGCGCTGCGCTACGTCCCAGAAAAGTGGCATCCCGTCCTGGCCCCGGAGTTCCTGAACGAGCTGCTGACGCGCGGTCGGGTCTACGGCTATCGGTTCCGGCCGCAAGGCCGCATCCGGGGGCAGCCGATCGACAGCTATCAGGGCAATTGCCTCGAAGGCCGTGCTTTTCAGGTCATGATCGACAACAATCTGGACTTCGAGATCGCCCTCTATCCTTACGAACTCGTGACCTACGGGGAGACCGGTCAGGTCTGTCAGAACTGGATGCAGTATCACCTGATCAGACGCTATCTGGAAATCATGACCCGTGACCAGAC
>JBATHN010000806.1:0-2442 GCA_049666885.1 Desulfobacterales bacterium | reverse complement strand
TCCTTGACATCGGTCGATACGGCGACCTGTTTTTCAACCGTGCGCTCGAGGGCAAACATCTTGTCCCGCAGACGGGCGGCCCTTTCAAAATCCTGCCGCGCGGCCGCCGCGACCATCTCGGCTTTGACCTTGCGGATTAAATCCGGGGTCCGGCCCTTCAGAAACAATACGACCTCCCGAACCATTTCCGTGTATTCTTCCCGGTTCACGTCACGGCAGCAGGGCGCAAGGCACCCCTGCATCTGGCAGTGCAGGCAGGGTCGGGTCCGGATCGTGAATTCCCGATCGGTACACTTGCGGAGTTTAAAGGTCTTGTTGATGATTTTGAGTGTCTGGCGCACCGCATGGGCCGAGGCATAGGGTCCGAAATAGAGGGCGCCGTCCTTTTTGGGTTTACGGACGATCGACAGGCGCGGATAGGGGTGGGTTACGTCGAGCCGCAGCGACGGGTATCGCTTGTCGTCCTTGAGGATGACGTTGTATCGCGGCCGGTGACGCTTGATGAGGTTGGACTCGAGTATCAGGGCCTCTTTTTCCGAAGCCGTGACAATGGTTTCGAAGTCCGCAATTTTCTTCACCAGCACAGCGGTCTTGATATCCGGTTTTCCGGAGCCTGAAAAATAAGATGACAACCGCTTGCGCAGACTGCGGGCCTTGCCGACATAGATGACCACGCCGGAGGCATCCCGCATCAGATAGACACCCGGTTCGCCCGGAAGATGCGGCAGCATGCCGCGCAGGTCGTCCAGGGATTGCCGGCCCGGGTTGTCGTCAATGGTTTCCGGCGCTGGCGAGTCGCCGACGGGCACGGTCTTGCCCTTGGTCCGGTCTCGGGAAGTACGGTGCATCTTCAACTCTCGAAGACGGCCAGTTTCTGCAGGGACCGGATCCGGTCGCGCAGCTCGGCCGCTCTCTCGAATTCCAGGGCCTTGGCGGCTGTCTTCATTTCATGTTCCAATTCCCGGACGGCTTTGTCGATGTCGTCCAGCGAATCATACGCGTCCACCGTTTCGGCGACCTGACCGGGTGTCGGCCGGTTTTCGGTGGTATCGGTATGGTAGGTGAAGGCAGCCGAGATTTCCTTGACGATCGAGGCCGGCGTGATGCCATGCTTACGGTTGTATGTCTGCTGGATACGCCGCCGCCGCTTGGTTTCACCGATGGCGGCCTGCATCGAGGGGGTGACCCGGTCCGCATACAGGATGACCCGGCCATTCACGTTACGGGCCGCACGGCCGAAGGTCTGAATCAGGGAGCGCGTGGAGCGGAGAAAGCCTTCCTTGTCGGCATCGAGAATGGCCACCAGCGCCACTTCGGGAATATCGAGACCTTCACGCAGCAGGTTGATGCCGATCAGTACATCGAAAACCCCCAGTCTCAGATCCCGGATGATGTCCATGCGTTCTATCGTCGTGATGTCGGAATGGAGATAACGCACCAGCAAGCCCAGGTCGCTGTAATACTCGGTAAGATCTTCGGACATGCGCTTGGTCAGGGTGGTCACCAGGGTCCGGAAACCGAGCTTGCGGCAGCGGCGGATTTCTTCCAGCAGGTCGTCCACCTGATTGACGGCGCTGCGTATTTCGATCGGTGGATCGACCAGACCCGTGGGACGCACGATCTGCTCGACCAGCGTGTCCTGGGCCTCCGAGCGCTCGTAGTCGGCCGGGGTTGCCGAGACAAAGATCACCTGGTTGAAGCGTTCCTGGCACTCGTCGAATCTCAGGGGCCGGTTGTCGAGCGCCGACGGCAGCCGAAAGCCATATTCGACCAGGGTTTGCTTGCGCGACCGGTCACCGCGGTACATGGCCCGCAGCTGGGGTACGGCGATGTGGCTCTCGTCGATGAACATCAGGTAGTCTTCCGGGAAATAGTCGAGCAGCGTCGGCGGCGGGTCGCCGGCCGCTCGTCCGGTCAGATGGCGCGAGTAGTTTTCGATGCCGTTGCAGTACCCGAGCTCCTGGATCATCTCCAGGTCAAAGTTGGTCCGCTCCTCTATCCTCTGGGTCTCGATAAACCGGTTTTCCAGACGGAAGAACGCGATCCGCTCCTTGAGTTCGGCAATGATGGTCTCGATGGCGCGCTTGCGGGTGACTTTGGAGGTGACGTAGTGGCTGGCCGGAAAGACGGTCGCTCGTTCCAACCGTTTGATGACCAGGCCGCGCAACGCATCGATTTCGGTGATCTCCTCGATCCGGTCGCCGAAAAAATCAATGCGCAGCGCTCGATCCTCTTCATAAGCGGGAAACAGCTCGACCCGGTCGCCCCGAACGCGAAAGACGCCGCGATGAAAGTCGTGATCGTTGCGCTCATATTGCAGGGACACGAGGTCCCGCAGAAGGCCGTCACGGCCGATCTCCAACTCCTTTTCCAGTTCGATACGCATGCCCAGATAGTCTTCAGGCGCTCCCAGACCGTATATGCAGGACACGCTGGCCACGA
>JBATHN010000805.1:0-4073 GCA_049666885.1 Desulfobacterales bacterium | reverse complement strand
CGCGCATCCGGCTGAATGCCGGCCGCCTCGAGCAGCTTCTGGAAGCCCTGGCGCTTCATGAGTTCGCCCAGGCGCTCGCGGTTCTTGCCTTCCTCCATCCACCAGTCCCAGATACCCTCGATGACTTCCTTGATTTCGTCATAGGGCTCTTCCACCTTGATGAAGGGGACGAGCAGGGAGCCCATCTGGGCGCCGTCCAAAATCGGTGCCTTGGCACCGGCCAGAATGCTGGCGCCGCGTTCGTCACCAATGTGCAGGGCTTTCGGCATGTCGTTGATGCAGTGCATGCAGCGGTTGCACTCCTTGTTGTCGATCATCAGCTTGTTGTCTTCCATCCACATGCACTCGGTGGGGCAGAGTCTGATGACTTCTTTCTGGATACTGAAAGCGCCCCAGTCGCGGCCGTTGTGGTCTCCGGCGTTGGGGGGGATTTCACCGCCGATGTAAGCCTGAACCGCTTCCTGGTCGATCTTTATGTCATCTTTCCAGGTACCGATAAAAGACAGATCGGCCCGGGCGATGGATGCCACGCAGCAGTTGGGGCAACCGTCGAATTTGAACTTGAACTTGTAGGGAAACGCCGGACGGTGGAGTTCGTCCTGGTATTCATTGGTCAGCGTAAAGCACAGCGCCTGGGTGTCGTAGCAGGCATACTCGCAGCGGGCCTGTCCGATACAGTCGGCGGGGGTCCGCAGGTTGGAACCGGATCCACCCAGATCCTGATTCAGCCTGTGGGTCAATTCGTAAAATACTTCTTCCAATTGGGGAGTGGTCGTCCCGAGGAAGATGATGTCCCCGGTCGAACCGTGCATGTTGGTGATCCCGCTGCCGCGTAAATCCCACAGGTCACATATTTGACGCAGATATTCGGCTGTGTAAAACTTGCCGCCCGGCTGGGAGACGCGCATGGTGTGGAAATGGGCGACCCCGGGAAACATTTCCGGTTGATCGCAGTAACGTCCGATGACACCGCCGCCGTATCCGAAAACGCCGACGATCCCGCCGTGCTTCCAGTGGGTCCGGCCGTGCTTGAAGGAGAGCTCAAGAATGCCCAAAAGGTCCTCGACGACATCGACGGGAATCTGGAATTCGACGCCTTCCGCGTTCTTGGCCCGCTTTTCGGCCTGCTGCTTCAGGTCCGAAACGAAGCTCGGCCACGGCCCAGACTCAAGCTGGTCCAACATAGGGGTTGCATGTTTCGCCATCTTATTACCTCCATTGTTTTTATAAAAATTAACCTTAATGCCTCTATCGCTACGCTGTCGTGCCCGGAGGGGCGCCTTGTTTCACCTCCTCTCACATTCCTGTTTTATTTCCGTGGGTTCATTATCATCGTTTGCAAGGGGCAGCTATAAAATGAATGCCTGCCCTTGTCAATAAAAAAGCTCCGAATGACGGGGTTTGTTGATTCGATTGATAAAATGTTCGCCGCGTGTCACTCAATTTGTGGTGTGTCTTTAAACAAACCGCATCATGTTGTGGATACGATCCGATCCTGTGGCAACCGATCGATGGCCTGTGTCATTTTCTCGCCATGGCGCTTCAGATGCTTTCGGATCAGGGCTTTTTCGGATGGGTGGCAATTCAAGCGCCCTACGATCCCTTCCAACAGCATGTCGCTGTCGTCAGACGACAGCGCCTTCAAATAAACCGCAAACAAATCGGGCAATTCTTGCGGAATCCGTCCGAACCGCACTTGCAGTGCCAGGCCCTCAAAAAATCCGTTGAGAGCGGCCTCGACCACATCGTCATCGGCGCAGCCAAACTCTCCCACACCGTCGAGCCGATCCAGCCGGAGGTGGATCGACAAGTTAAGCCAAAAGATTAGCAAGGCCTGCAGAATGGAGTCGGCATCCCTGGGTATGTCCGCAAACAGGGGAGCGAATTTTCGGACGGTTATCAGTCGGAGATTGCTCTGCCCGGCATCGGTTCTCACGATGAAATCGCCGGCGGCGTTGTGCCACGCAAAAATCTGTTCGAATGTCTCCAGGTCGTAGTAGGCCGTCAAAATGAGGGCGATTTGCCGGTATACATCGATCCGCTGCTGTTTAGAGAGCGGGTGGGTGCCCTTTACCGGGTCCCAGACGACGAGGCGGCTATTCATTTCGGCCGGTTCGCCGGAGAGATGAAATTCGTGGTATCCCTCCAGCCATTCACCCAGAAACATCTCCAGTCGCTGGGAGCGTCCCGGCAGCGTGGCCCCCCCTTTGCAGTAAACTTGCGGCAGAAAGCGGTAGGGAAAGCGGTCGTTGAGCAGCCGGATGTTGCCGAAATCCTCCCTGAGATAGGATCGGCCGATCTTCGTCACGGCAACGTTGACCACGAATGCCGGCCGGAGGTTGTCTACTGCGACGGTAATCCGGGCCGGGTGGTAGAAGTGGCCGTGTTTTTCCAGGTAGATCCTAACGGTGCCCAAGTCCGCGGCCGTTATGGAGTGCCCCACGCTTTTTCTCAGAGCGTTGGTCAGGCCAATGCGGCCTTTGTCTTCTATAAATCGGTGCACGGCTGTAAAATAATCGCCGTAGGTCACCACGGAGCCGCTGGCGGGTTCACCGGTTTTGACAACGCCCGCAGGGCTAAGGGGCAGGGGCATGCGCCAGCGCGGCGAGTTCTCGGCAACCGGTCTGTCGTCCGAAGCCAGAAAATAGGTGACCCTCGGATTGCCGGGATCGTCGTGTAATAGCGGCTCCGGTTGCCTCCAGACACCGGTTTGTGTAACGTGCGGATTAGCGATGGTGCGCAATCTCACTGAGAATTTCCGGGGCAACTGCATACCCCAGTTCGACGGCCTTGTCGCAATGGGTCACGGCCAACGCGAATTCCCCTTTTTCGAGGTAAGCAATGGCTATATTGTTGTGTGCCGGCGCAAATTCCGGCTGCAGCTTGAGAACCTTGAGGTTGGCTTCAATGCTGTCGTCGATGCGGCCTTTCATCAGGTAGGCGTTGGCCAGCGTCGTCAGAGCCTGGACGAACCGAAAATTAAAATAAGTTGCCTTTTCCAGTGCTTCGATGGCCTCATCGACGTTTCCTCTTTGAAGTTCAACAAACCCGATGTTTCCAAAACCTTCCGAGAAACCGGGCCGCGCCTTGGTTGCCATCCGGTTGTATTCCAAACATCCGTCCAGATCGCCGCGCTGCAGTTTAATGCCGCCGATCTGAACGTACGCCTCGGCCAGGCTGGGGCTGCAGTCAATGGCCTTTCGGAACTCTTTTTCGGCCTCGTCATATTTCTTCTGGCCTGCCAAGGCGACCCCCAGATTGTAATGCGATACGCCACAATCGGGATTCGCTGCAATTGCCGCCCGCTGCTTGGCCGTATATTCGTGCACGTCATTTGCCTGTGCCATATGGTCACGATCTCCTTATTTACTTTTGGCGGCAACCCGGGGAGTTACCGCCAAAAATAAATTAAATTCAGATTATAAAATAGTGCCTAATTTGAACCGCTCGTTTTAGGCAGTGCTATCCGTCAGGTTGTGCCGGCAAAAAAAACCCATTCCGATTTTTCCTAATATGCCTCATGTTTAATGTCAAGGCAGGGAGAAACAAAGACGGGAATTTTAGGTCTTAATTTAATGCCTTTGGCATTTAACCGGCAGATTTTTTCTTGACATCCCGGGACCTTTTCTTTAACGTCAAACTTTAACTGTGCGCAGCATCTCGGACGGTTTGCCTGCCACACCGCACAAAAGGGGGTCGTCATGCTGGAGGGATGTTATACCGCCATTATCACACCGTTTAACGGCGCCGTCGTCGATAACGACGGTCTCGATGCACTGGTCGCTTTTCAGATCAAAAACGGCATCAGCGGGGTTCTGGCCGCCGGAACCACCGGCGAGAGCCCGGTGCTTTCCTGGGATGAACACAACCGCGTGATCGAGGCGGTTGCAAGAAGCACCAGCGGGAAGTGCCGCTGTATCGCCGGCACCGGCAGCAATAACACCCACGAGTCACTCGCTGCAACCGAACATGCCGTCAAAGCCGGTGTCGATGCGGTCCTTTTGGTCGACCCCTATTACAACGGTCCCAGTTCGTTGGAGATTCGCCGGGAATACGTCGCACCGGTGGCAAAA
>JBATHN010000804.1:0-2619 GCA_049666885.1 Desulfobacterales bacterium | reverse complement strand
GCCCGGAAACCTTCGGACCGGATACGCTGTCGGATAAAATCGACGGCAAGGCCGAGCTGTATCTGTCGGCCGGATTCAAGCGCCTGCAATGCCAGCGGTTCAGCGATACCTCAACCGCCGATACCTGTATGGAAATATACATTTTCGATATTGCCTCTCAGAAGAACGCCTTTGCGGTTTACAGCTCCCAGCAGCGCGAGGATGCCGTACCTTCGCCCGCCCTGGGCCGCTATGCCTACCGTACCGCCAACGCCCTCTACTGGGTGCACGGACCCTACTACGTCGAGTTGATTGCCTCCGAGGCTTCCGAAGCCATCCAGAACCGGATGCAGACCTTGGCCGAGGCCTTCAACCGCGCCACACCGGTCGCGACCGAAACCATCACCGAAACGGCGCTCTTTCCGGAAGCCGGCCTCGACCCTCAGAGCATCACCTTGATTCCCGCCGATGCCTTCGGCTTCGAAAAATTCGACCGGGTATTCGTGGCCGAATATCATCTGAACGGATCCACGCTGAGCGCATTCGTTTCCGCACGTGGGTCACCGGAGGCGGCAAAGGATCTGGCGGCAGCGTACCGCACGTTTCTGCTGGCGTTCGGCGGGAAGGCGGTAGATGACGGCGGTATCCGGGACGGCGTCATCGTAGAGATCATGGACGAATATGACATCATCTTCACCCGTGACATCTACATTGCGGGTGTACATGCGGCCGCAGACAAGAGCCGGGCCGTGGAACTGGCCCAGTTATTGGACACCAGTATCGAGGAGGCCATCCGTGGACGGCCGTAATCCAAAGAACACATCACCAAAGGACACATCAATAGACGCGATCAAACGGCGGGAGTTCTTGGTCCGCTGCGCCAAGGCCGGGCTCTCGGTGTGTGCCGCCGGCGCCCTATCCTATTGGTTTTACGACCCACATGGTCCGCAACGCGGCTCAACGAAGCAATCCGGTGGTGTCAGCCTGGCCGATTTCTCGATCGCCGGGCAAAAACCCGGGATGGGCATCGCCCGGGGCACGGATCGGGCCCAAACGGTTCGGCAGGCCATGCAGGCTGTGGGCGGCATCGAGACCTTCGTCAAACCCGGCGACCGCGTCCTGCTGAAAGTAAACGCCGCTTTTGCCTCACCGCCGGCGCTGTCGGCCACGACGCACCCGCAACTGGTGGCCGAGGTGACCCGCCTGTGTCTGAAGGCCGGGGCGGTTGAGGTGATTGTGACCGACAACCCGATCAACGACCCCGCCAGCTGCTTCGCCCTGACAGGCATTGCCCGCGCGGCCGAATCGGCCGGTGGTCGGGTCATGCTGCCGGCCGAACCGTTTTTCAGTCCAATTACCCTCCCGGGCGCCCGACTGATCCGGAACTGGCCGCTGCTGTTCGAACCCTTCAAGTCCGTCAACAAACTCATCGGATTGGCGCCGGTCAAGGATCACCACCGCAGCGGGGCTTCCATGACCATGAAAAACTGGTACGGTCTTCTCGGCGGCCGCCGCAACATTTTCCACCAGGACATCAACACCATCATCAAGGAACTGGCCCTGATGGTCAAGCCGACCCTGGTCATTCTCGACGGCACGACCAGCATGGTCACCAACGGCCCCACCGGCGGCTCCCTCTCGGACCTGAAGGAGACCCGCACCATGATCGTCAGCACCGATCAGGTGGCCGCGGATGCTTATGGCGCAAGCCTCATCGGTAAAACAGCCGGCGACCTGCCGTACATCGGCATGGCGGCCGCAGCCGGCGTCGGCACCGCCGATTACGCGCTGCTCAAACCGGTTTTTGCACCGGAAAATTGAGCGAGTAAAACAGACTTCTTAAGAATCCGGCAAAAAGCAATATCCGATTCGAGGACACAGCGGTTCTCGGTGAACTTTTGCATGGAGCCGGGTGATCGGATTTTAAAGGGATCAAGGCTTTTTCATATGAGAACCCGCACCGCGCGCCGCATTTCCCAGATTTTCTTTCTGGCCTTGTTCCTGTGGTTTTGCGTGGCGACCACCCTCGGTCAGGAGTGGTGGCAGCTGCGCGGCTGGCCGGTGAACTGGCTCCTCCAGTTGGACCCGTTGGTGGGTTTGGCCACCCTGCTGACCACCGGCACACTGTTCGCAGGCCTGCTGTGGGGCCTCACAACCCTCGTTTTGACCGTGTTGCTGGGCCGGTTCTTCTGCGGTTGGCTCTGCCCCTTCGGCAGCCTGCACCAGTTTGTGGGCTGGCTGGGCCGGCGCCGCAAGCCGGCGATCGAAAAAGCCCGACTCAATCAGCCCTCCCGCTGGCAGGTCGTCAAGTACTGGATCCTGATATTTCTGCTGGCGCTGGCCTCAGCCGACCTGCTCAACCGGGTGTTTGCACCATCGCGAAATTTTCCCTATTTAGTGTGGGCCGCGGCCGCCGGTCTGGCAACCGCCGTTTTCATGATGTCCAGCAGAGCTTCGAGACCAGCACAGCGAATCTTGGCCGTTATGTTGCTGACCGGCTGTGTCTGGGCCGTCGCCGGCGTTTTGACCGGCGACCGGCAATCGCTGTCCGCCTCTCTGCTGATCGGTCTGCTCGATCCGCTTCCCCTGATGCACCGCTCGGTAAATCTGGTGCTCATGCCCATGATGGACGAGGCGCCT
>JBATHN010000803.1:0-2499 GCA_049666885.1 Desulfobacterales bacterium | reverse complement strand
GAGATCTCCGCCACCCGGTGGGAAACGCCGCCCAGCCAATACTCCTGGAACCAGTCCTTTCCGGTGCGCCCCATTACGATCATTGTGGCTTTTTGCTCCCGCGACTGCCGGAGGATTTCAGCGGTTGTTTTGCCGATGGAAAGATAGGATTCGGCGCTCAGGCCGGTTGCTTCAAGCCGCCGGCAATAATCGTCCAGCCGCTTGTTGCTTTCGTCTTCAATGGTCTTTAATGCCGTTACATCCAGACCCTTGGAAATCTTGGCGCCGATGTTGTGGACCACCACAACTTTTCGGGCCAAGTCCTTTAACGACTTGATCAGTTCCAGAGCGTTTTCGGAGGGCTTCGACCAGTCGGTCGCCAGAAGCGGCCGGTCGAAAATATGGTCGTTGACCCGGGTCAACACCTCTCCCGCCCATTCGTACTGCACCATGTACTTACCCATCATGACCGGCAGGGGACTGCGACGAATGATATCGAGAACATGAGAGCCCACATAGACTTTTTCAAAAGCGGTTCTTTTTTTCCGGCCAGTGACGATCAGATCCGCCTTTTCCTCTTCCGCCACGGCGAGTATTCGGCCGTTCAAGCTGCCGGTCTCGATCCGGACCTTGCTCTGCAGGCCTTTTCCGGATATAAATTCCTGCCACTGCTCAAAGCGCAGCCGGGCAACTTCTTCCAGCCGCTCGGCCTCATCCTTGAGATATCCCCCATACGGCACGAAGGCGACCTCCTCTCTGGGGATGACGTAGGTTAGAACGACTTCCTTAAGGCCGGCTTTTTTCAATTCCAAAACCGTCTCGAGAGCATTGAAGGCCAAATCCCGGAACCGGGTGTGAAAGATGACTTTTTCAATTTTCATGTCGCCCGCTCCTATGATTAAAAGAAAATCAAGGTGACGATCACAAAGCAGGGAATCAAAAACACCAAGGAATACCTGAGAATATACCCGAAAAAGCTCGGCATCGGCGTGCCGGCCTCTTCCGCGATGGATCGCACCATGAAGTTGGGGGCGTTGCCGATGTAGCTGCAAGCCCCGAAGAATACCGCCCCGGCGGAAATCGCCTCGAGGTATATCGCTTTATCGGTCATGAGCAGCGGCACGGCCTGGGCCTCCGAAACCCCTGCAAAAAAGCTGCCCAGGGCCGTGTTGAAAAAGGTGAGGTACGTGGGAGCGTTGTCCAGAAAACTGGACAGTGCACCCGTCACCCAGAAATAATGCGCCGGCCGGTTGACGCCCTGGATCAGAAACGCCAGTTCGCCCTTCAGGCCGGCCTTGAGAATGAGCAGGCACGGGATCATCGTGATAAAGATACCGATGAAGAGATAGGCGACTTCAAGTATCGGAAACCAGGTAAAATCGTTGTCCTCCCGGAGTTTTATCGAGGTGGTCACCAGCGAGAGGATGCCCATCGCAACCAGCAGGCCGTCGCGTGCCAGGTCCTGGTACGCCATGTGGATACCGTAAATCTGGAAATGCCCCCAGTCCACCACACCGCTCATCAGAACCGATCCGACGATACCGGCCAGGAAGATGAAATTGTGCACGCCGTCCAGTTTGAGCGGTTCTTTGACCCCGTCATCGGGGGCCGAGGCCTTCTCCTTGCGAAAGGCATACAGATCGAGAATAAAATAGATCGCCAGGAGAAGACCGATAACCGTGAGCATGTGGGGAAGAAGCTTGAAGGTCCAAAAAAAGGACACCCCGTGCAGGAAGCCGAGAAACAGCGGCGGGTCGCCGAGAGGTGTCAGTGACCCGCCGACGTTGGCTACCAGAAAGATGAAGAAGACCACCATAAAGGTGCGGTTTTTGCGATAGGCGTTGGCCCGCAAAAACGGACGAATCATCAGCATGGCCGCACCCGTGGTGCCCATCCAGGAGGCCAGCAGGGCGCCGATCAGAAGCATCACCACATTGACCAAGGGCGTTCCCCGCAGGCTGCCGCGCAGCAGGATGCCCCCGGAAACGGTGTAGAGCGACCAGAGAAGAATGATGAACGGTATGTAATCGACCAGAATGATGTGCAGGATTTCATAGAGGGCGAGGCCCTTGAAAGCCAGTAAAAAAGGAATGCCGAGCGTTGCGGCCCAGAATGCGGAGACTTTGCCGAAATGATGATGCCAGAAATCCGGTGCCAGCAGCGGGAAAAGGGCGATGGACAGCAGCATTCCGGCGAACGGGATGCAGCTCCAAAGGGGGAGCACCTCCCCAAGGTTGGGATGGCTGTGTCCCTGGCTGGCCGCAGCCGTATCGTGTGAGCTCGATTCTCCATGACCGGCAGGAGGCGCTGTGGCAGCAATCAGAGACCCCGGCTGGTTGCGGCTCGTTTCTGTGGGAGCGGTAGCCTTGAGAAGATCGGTGTCGGGTACTGAGGCTTGCGCCGTTGCCAAGGCTGTTGGGACAACCGTTAGACTTACAGCCAGTAAAAGAATCATCCATTTCATTTCCCGCCCCTTTCCAACAACTGGCTACCGCGCGCTTTTCGGCAGCGGTTCTGTTT
>JBATHN010000802.1:0-1534 GCA_049666885.1 Desulfobacterales bacterium | reverse complement strand
GGTGGCTGTTGCTCAAGATGGTTGTCTTTGCCGCCCGTCAGATCAAGTTCGTGTGATCCACATGGTCAAAAGAGTTCTCCAGAATCTGTTGGGTGACCTTAGGTTGCAACACCTGACGCCGGATACGTCTGACGTGCTGCAAATGCAGGCGTTAATGATCCGAAAAAAGCCTTTTTTAAGGAAGCTTTATGAGGAGTGGTACCGTTCGATTAGCCGGATGATTCCGACGGCCATTTCCGGGCCCATACTGGAACTCGGTGCCGGCGGCGGTTTTCTGCACGACATACTGCCCGGCGTGATCAGATCGGATATTCTCGCCGATGGAAATTCGGACATCCTCTTGGACGGATTGCGGCTGCCGATGCAGAGCCGTGTCCTCAAAGCGATCGTCATGGTGGACGTTTTCCACCATCTTCCGGCAGTTGAACTCTTTCTTTGCGAGGCCGCCAGATGCATCCGGCCCGGCGGTGTGGTGGTGATGATCGAGCCGTGGCATACCCGTTGGTCTCGGTTGATGTATCGTTGGCTGCACCCGGAACCCTTTGAACCCGAAGCAAGGGATTGGGGCTTTCCCGCGGGCCAACCGCTATCGCGTTCCAACCAGGCCTTGCCGTGGATCGTGTTCGAGCGTGATCGTGAGGTATTCAGGCGGCGATTTCCCCAATGGTCCCTGCGGGAACTCACATTGCACACGCCGTTTCGTTATCTCGTCTCCGGCGGGGTTGCGTACCGGGCTTTGATGCCCGGTGCTGCCTTCAAACATTGGCGGCGCATCGAAAACGCCCTTAAGCCCTGGATGAATTCTTGGGCAATGTTTGCAACCATCACATTGAAACGCGAGAAAAATTGATTATGCACACTGCTCCAGTAGTTATCAGGAGAAAAGTTCCTGTTCGCCCTGAACTCATTATTTGCCTGTGCCTGTGCCTCGTTGTATTGGGTGTGTATTGGCAGGTGAGATCCCATGACTTCACCTCCTTCGACGATACGATCTATGTCACCCAAAACGACCATGTTCTATCCGGCCTCTCGGATGAAAGTCTGCGCTGGGCGCTCAGCTTTGACGGCAAAGAGAACACTTACTGGCATCCATTGACCTGGATCTCACACATGCTCGATGTCCAGATATACGGGTTAGAGGCCGGCTACCATCTGACCACCAACCTGATTCTCCACATCCTCAACACCATTCTGCTCTTTCTGATTCTCCACCGGGCCACCGGAGCCCTGTGGAAGAGTGCCTTTGTCGCGGCCCTGTTTGCGCTGCACCCCATCAATGTCGAATCGGTGGCCTGGGTAGCGGCACGGAAGAATGTCTTGAGCACCTGTTGTCTGCTGTTGACCGTCTGGTTCTACGTCCGCTTTACAGAGCGACCCTCTGCTCTCCGATACACAGCGGTATTGTTCGTGTTTACGCTTGGATTGATGGCCAAGCCAATGCTGGTGACACTCCCGTTTTTGTTGTTTCTTTTGGACTATTGGCCGCTGGGTCGCTTCAAGTTTGCCGAGTTCAATCTCCTGCCGGTCATGAATC
>JBATHN010000801.1:0-3352 GCA_049666885.1 Desulfobacterales bacterium | reverse complement strand
GCGGTGCGGGTCGATGACGGCAGCATCGTCGCTACCCGCCCGCTTTACGGCGGCAAGGTGCTGGCGGAAGTCGCGCTGAGCGGGAAACCCCAGATCGTCGCCACGCGACCGAACGCCATCAGCATTGCGGAATCCGCCAAAGCGGCTGCAATTGAAAAGACCGCCGTCGATCCGGGAGAAAGCAAACTCCAATTTGTCGAAAAGACTCTTGAAACGGAGAAGGTCGAGTTGACCGAGGCCGACATCATTGTCTCCGGTGGCCGGGGTATGGGAGGATCGGATTACAGCCTGGTCGAAGCATTGGCGGCTGCACTCGGCGGTGCCGTGGGGGCATCCCGCTCGGCGGTCGATGAAGGATGGCGTCCCCACTCCGACCAGGTGGGACAGACCGGCAAGGTGGTTTCTCCGAACCTCTATATTGCCTGCGGCATATCGGGTGCCATTCAGCACCTGGCCGGCATGTCGTCTTCAAAGGTGATCGTGGCCGTTAACAAGGACGCGGAAGCACCGATTTTTTCCAAGGCCGATTACGGCGTGGTGGGCGATTTGTTCGAGATCGTGCCCTTGATTACGGAAGAAGTGAAAAAAGTGAAGGGTTAACGTAATCAACCTTCCGGATCAGTGCAAAAATAGAATTTGGCCCGTCCAAATGTTGCGTATTTTTGTTTCCAACAACACATGAACCATTGCACCGCCGGCTGTTGCTTCGGTTTCATACGGCACAGAACTCGGCGTCAAGCGGATCTAACCCCATCGCAGGCCCGGTTTTGAAAAAATGGCCGGTGCTGGTTGAAAACCTCTGAAGCGTTCATTTTACGTATGCGATGGCGATGGGGCAAGATCCGCTAACCGCCTCAAACAGCTGCGCCTGCTTCAACCGAAGCAACAGCCGGCTCCCATCGGCAGAATGATAGGCCGTCGTTAAAATCGATGATATCCCTTAACTGACGTAACTGACTTAACCGACTCAACTGGAACAACCGTTCTAACACGAAAACACAATTTTCATGCACCGGGGTGGCCCAGAGGGCCATAAGTGTTAGGTATGAATTAAGGTAAGGGTTGCCTGGGATAGAGGGCAACCCTTTTCGGTTGTGCGCCCGGCCGGGCCTGCCGATCGCCGTAGCCTGCAGGAGCCGCCGACCGGTCTTTGTTTCCAATTCCATCTGTGATAGGTCCAATTTATGATTGTCCATCTCACCAGCCTCGGATGTGCCAGGAACCAGATCGACAGTGAGGTCATGCTGGGGCGTTTGAAGGCGGTCGGTACGCATTTCACCGACACTCCGGGTGATGCCGAAGTGATTATCGTCAACACCTGCAGCTTTATCGAATCGGCGGCCGATGAATCGATCGACACGATTCTGGAATTGGCGACACACAAAAATGAGGGCCGCTGCAGGCGGTTGATCGTGACCGGCTGCCTGCCGGAGCGATACCGGCAAGAAATCACCACGGCTATTCCGGAGGTGGATGTTTTTCTGGGAACCGGCGCATTCGATCGAATCGTCGAAGCGGTCCAGGGACACTTGGATACGGCCAAGTGCCTTTTACCGGATCCGGATTCACTGTCACCATCGGGGGCAGGTGTATCGCGGGAACGCAGCAACCGCTGGATGGCCTATGTGAAGATTGCCGAGGGATGCAGTCGGCAGTGCACCTACTGTATTATTCCCAGGCTGCGCGGCCGGCGGAAGAGCCGGTCGATCGAGGATGTCGTCGCCGAATCCCGGCAGCTGGTTCGCTCCGGCGTCAGGGAACTGGTTTTGGTCTCACAGGAAACAACCGCTTACGGCAAGGACCTGCAACCGCCGGCTGACCTCGCACGCCTTTTGACAACTCTTGCCGCTCTGTCGGACGATTCAGGCACGGAGACATTCTGGATCCGCTTTCTCTACGGGCATCCGCAGAGTATCGACGAAAGGCTGATGAATGCCGTGGCTCAAAACGCGAACATCTGTTCCTATTTCGATATTCCAATTCAACATGCCAGCCGGTCGATCCTCAAGAAGATGGGGCGGCATTACAGCCCCGATGACCTGCGTCTCATGTTGGAACGCATCCGAAGGCTGATGCCGGAGGCGGCTCTGCGGACAACGGTCATTGTCGGCTTTCCAGGGGAAACCGACGCGGACTTTGATGAGCTGTTGCGCTTCGTTGAGTCCGAGCGTTTTAACCATCTGGGGTGTTTCGTCTATTCCGACTCAGAGGATCTGCCGTCTCACGGACTGCCCGATCACGTGCCGACGGCGACGGCACTGGAACGCCAACGGATCCTGATGGAGCGTCAGCAAGAGATATCGGCTACACGAAATCGAGACTATCAGCATCGGAAAGTTGCCGTTCTGGTGGAAGAGCATCAGGAAAACGGTTTATACGTAGGCCGAACCGAATTTCAAGCCCCGGAAGTCGACGGGGTCACCTATATTCACTCAGATCGACTGCAGACCGGTTGTTTTGCCATGGTGAGGATTACCGATACACTCGAATACGACCTGGTGGGGGAAGCGGTATGAGCGATGATCTCAAGCAGAGCATCTTGAACAGGGTTGCAGAGGATCTGGTTGGTATCGAATCCAAATTGTCCGACAATCTCCGGCCGTATCTGGAGCTGGTGTCGGACATTGCCCGTCACATTCTGTTTAGCGGCGGTAAGCGACTGCGTCCGTTGCTGATGGTGATCAGTGCCAGACTTTGCCGCTATACCGGGAGCGATACGCACAAGTTTGCGACCATATTTGAATACCTGCACGCCGCCACACTGCTGCACGACGATCTCGTCGACGGCGCCGCGATTCGCCGGGGCCGACCGGTGGCGAACGCGGTTTGGGACAATTCCAGCGCCGTTCTCGTAGGGGATTTCCTGCTGGCGCGCTCCTTGACCATCGCAGCCGAGACCGGGCGCCCGCGAATTATCCGGGTGATCGCGGAGATCACCGAAAACATGTCCCAGGGAGAAATTCATCAACTGATGCGAAAAGGTGCCATCGACCTGACGGAAGCGGAGTACCGTGAGGTCATCCGCCGCAAGACTGCCGTGTTGTTCGAAGGTGCCTGCCGCACCAGCGCCATTCTGGCGGATGTTTCACAACAGAAAGAGTCGGCTCTCGGCGCCTACGGGTCGAACCTGGGGCTCGCGTTTCAGATGGCCGACGACCTGCTCGACTACACGGCCGACAGCGCCGTGCTGGGAAAGCAGGTGGGTGCGGACCTGCGCGAAGGCAAGCTCACCCTTCCGATCATCCACGCCTTGCAGAATGCCGGGGACGGAAACCGGGCACGCATGCTGCGGATCGTTCGAAACAAAGATTTTTCACCGGCTGAATTCCAGACCCTGATCGATCTCCTCAAT
>JBATHN010000800.1:0-2419 GCA_049666885.1 Desulfobacterales bacterium | reverse complement strand
GCCGACCAGATCAAAAAGTTGATCAGGTAGGCCTTCCAGGCTTGATCAGGATGTCCGCTGGCTGCCAGATAAATGAACGTCCCGAAGCCGATGACGACCATGGCGACCCAGACGATCCAGTAAGATGATTTCTTTCCTTCGTCGGCCATTTTTCAACCCGTCTGATAGGTCAACTGTTATTGTTTATTCTTGCCCGCCACCGCAGGACCGGCCGGCAACTGTCAACATAGTCAGTCGAAAACGCGCACAATGCCGCCATTTTCAACAAACAGGGAGTGCAATCCCTCCTGTTGATCTTCTTGACAGGATGCCAGCACACCGAAATGCTCGCCCGAACAACGCTCGTCATAATGTTCGAGGTTTTGCAGTCGCGGCAGGCGGGTCTGGGTCAAAAATCCGACCAGGTTGCCCAAGATGGCAAATAGTACGGTGAACTCGAATCCCACGATGACAAACGGAACCAGCGCACGAACCGGCTTGCCGCTGACAATTAAGTCCCAGCGCTCGGCCGTGAGGATGGCCAGTGCGAAACCCGCAAAAAATCCGAGGATACCGCCGCAAAGCGTGAACCACCCCACCTTACTGGTTTTCAGCTTGAGCGCTTCCGAAAGTTTATGACTGGGAATGGGGCTATGGACCCGGTGCAGCGTGCATTGCGATTCTTTGAGACCATGGACTGCCGCCACCGCCTGATCCTCGCTTTTAAACAGTCCCATGATGTATTTATCAATGGCCATGGCCGCCTCCCTCAACCAGAGTTTCCTTCATTTCCGTCATGGAAACCGACGGCATGTGCTTGACGAAAAGCACAAAGAGAAAAAAGAACAGGCTGAAGCTGCCGAGCATGATGCCGAACTCCACAAGGCTCGGTCTGTACAGACTCCAGGCATTCGGCAGAAAATCGCGTCCGACGCTGGTGATAATGATGATAAAGCGCTCGTACCACATGCCGATGTTGACGACGATAGAAATTCCAAACAACCAGGGAACGGCGGTTCGAACCTTTTTGATTAAAAAGGCCAGTGGTACGATGGTGTTGCATGTCACCATGATCCAGAAGGGGATCGCGTAGTCACCGGTTGCCCTCCAGGCAAAAATGTACTCCTCCACTGGGTTGCGACTGTACCAGGCAATGAAGAACTCCGTCCCATATGCGAAACCGACGATCATTCCGGTGAGAACAATGGTCTTGGCCACACTCTCCAAGACGTGCATGGTGATGATCTTCTCATAATTAAAGATCTTTCGCAGAGGAATCATCAATGTCAGCACCATGGCCAGGCCGGAATGAATCGCACCGGCCACGAAGTAAGGGGCGAAGATGGTCGTGTGCCAGCCGGGTACCACCCCAAGGGCGAAATCCCATGAGACGACGCTGTGCACCGAGATGACCAGTGGTGTGGCCAAGGCGGCAAAAAAGAGGTAGATGCGGGTGTAATGGCGCCATTGCTCGTGGGTGCCGGTCCAGCCCAGGGAAAGCCAGGTAAAGATCTTCTTGCGCCTGCCGACGGCACGATCCCGGATGATGGCCAGATCCGGTAGCATACCGGTATACCAGAAAAGTGAACTAACTGTGAGATAGGTGCTGATCGCCACCACGTCGAACATCAATGGCGACTGAAAATTGGGCCACAGGGTTCTTTGGGTCGGTATCGGCAGCATGTAGTAGACCAACCAAACGCGCCCCAGGTGGATGAATGGGAATAAGCCGGCGGTGCAGACCGCAAACACCGTCATGGTTTCGGCGGCCCGGGCGATGGGGTTGCGCCATCCGGCCCGGAACAGGTGCAGAATGGCGGAAATCAGCGTTCCGGAGTGGGCGATTCCGACCCAGAACACAAAATTAATCAAATAGGTCCCCCAGGCCACCGGTATGTTCATACCGGCGACTCCGATGCCCGTGAAAACCTGGTAGAGCCAGCAGGACAGCCCGACCAGGATTCCCATGAACAGAAGCACCACGGTCAGCCAGTAGGTCCCGCGAGCGGGTGTCAGCGTGTCCAGTACCGTATCGTCGATTCGGTTAAAGGTCAGTTCGGTCATAGCTTTTTCCGTTTAGTCCGTTTAGCCGGTTTTGCCCGTTGAGCCCGTTTGGCCCGTTTGGCCCGTTTGGCCCGTTTAGCCCGTTAAACTTCCTGTACCACTTTCTTTAAATAAATCACGCCCGGCTTGGTGTTCAAATATCCCATGATCTGGTAGGCCCGGGGATCGTCTACCATCCTTCTGACACGGCTGTTCGGGTCCATCAGACTGCCGAACGCAAGGGCATCGGTGGGGCACGTCTGCACACAGGCCGGCACGATTTCACCATCCCTTATCGTGCGGTTTTCATTCTTGGCCCAGCCGTGGGCCTCTTTGATACGCTGAACGCAAAAGGAGCATTTTTCCATGACGCCCTTGGCACGGACGGTCACGTTGG
>JBATHN010000799.1:0-2369 GCA_049666885.1 Desulfobacterales bacterium | reverse complement strand
CCGACATCCTCTTCGGCGGCGACCTTCTGGCCGGACAAGCCTGGTCGACGTTTGCCGATCTCGAAGCTTCCCCAAACACCCTCGACTTCGAGGGTCCCAATAGCACTTTCGGTCTTCGTCAACCGCTAGTGCGTTGGACCCGGGGGATTGCCGACGGTCTCAAACTGATGGTTGGCGCGGAAACGCCCGACAATCACATCATCCAGGGCGCCGATTCCCTTACGGCCTGGCCCGATGGCGTGCTTTCCCTGGTTTGGGACCAGGCCCCCGTCCATCTGATGGGTTCCTTTGTCGCGCGTGACCTGCGCGCCAGTTTCGACAACGGACCGACGGATACAGCCTTCGGCTGGGGGGGCAGTGTCTCCGGCAAGGTGGGGATGCCTTTTATCGCTGAAAAGGATTATATGACCTTTTCGGTCACCTACGGTGAAGGTATTGGCAGCAACTTCAATGATGCACCGCCTGATGCCGTTTTTGACAGCACCGGCACGAGCCTCGAAGCCATCCCGGTATTCGGTTGGTTCGCCAGTTATGAGCACTGGTGGAGCCGGCAGTTTTACTCGGTCTTTGTCTACGGTGCCCTCAAGGCCGACAACCGGTCTGTACAAACTCCCGATTCGTTTAAAAAGACTCAGTACACCAGCGGAAACCTGGTCTGGGCGCCGAACGAGCACTGGCTGCTCGGCGTCGAGGGACTTTGGGGCAAGCGGGAAGACAAGGACGGTGCAGACGGAACTGACTTTCGTACCCAGGTTACGACGCGGTTCACTTTCTAGCCCGACAACTTCATGAACAAAGTCAACTATCGAAAAGGGAAGGAGACCAGCGCCAGGCGCTCAACAACATCGGCACGAACTTCGACCTCAAGGACGATGAGGTGGATTTGCTCATTAAGTCCGCCGGTGAAGTGCTGCGCGGTTCACCCGATTTCCAAACTTTTTTAGAGCGCACCAATGGGATGGTCAAACAACCGTGACTCTGAATAGTGCAACCAAGGAGGAAGAATTGAAATGATGAGAAGAAAATACCTGTTACTAACGTTGATTTTTTTTGTCGCCGTTGGTTTGAATGGAACCGCGTCAGCCGAGGAAACAGCTCAAACTGACAAATGGGAATTCGAGGCCGCGATTTACTTATGGGGGGCCTCGATCGGCGGTAATACCGGAACCGGAAGTGATGTTGATATCAGTTTCGACGATCTACTCAGCAACCTCGAAATGGCATTCATGGGCGTGGCCCAGGCGCGCAAGGGCAAGTGGTTTCTGATGCTGGATGCGATCTACCTGGATGTAAAAAACAGCGGAAATATCTCGATACCTGTCGATGGGTCTCTCGACATCAATGCCAACGCCTCGGTTGAGTTGACGGGTTGGATCCTCACGCCGTCTGTCGGCTACAATCTCTTGCAGACGGAAAGGATCCATTTGGATATTCTGGCTGGCGCCCGCTATCTTTACCTGAAGTCCGATACGGAACTCGATTTCGCTCCTCTTCCCTCCATTAAAAAACGCGACACCGTTTCAGGCTCCGTGTGGGACGGCATCATCGGCGTCGATGGGCACGTGAACCTCAGCAAGAACTGGTATCTGCCCTACTACGCGGATATCGGCACCGGAAGCTCGAATTTAACCTGGCAAGTGTTTGGGGGCGTCGGCTACCGGTTCAAACGGCTCGATCTGATCGCGGCCTATCGCTACATGGCCTGGAACTTTGACAGCGGTGACGCATTTGATGATTTGAACCTGAGCGGCCCGTTTGTCGGGGTTAAGTTTGGATTCTAAAGGCGTTACAGCGAAATCCATCTTGAAGTTATACCGCTTTTAAGAAATAAATTCCGACATACGGAAGGATGGTATAAGTGGTTGTAGAAAAAAACTATCCTATAACGGAACGTTTTTTTGACAACCACTACAAGCGTCCCAATTCGCCCATTTTAAAAATAGCATTCAGGTAAACAAACAACCAAAAGAAACATCAAAAGGTGTCTATGTCGACTGTGAGCACGCTGGGGATTGGCCTTCCATAGTGGAAAGGAGAAGTGATTTCATGAAACCTAAGTTTTGAGAAAAGATTACCAAATGAAAACAACACACCCACTCATAATGACACCCTCGGTGAGTCCCAATCGAAACCGGTGTCAGGGAGAAACCCCGTGAAAGTTCATGCAAATAAAATCATAGGGGCCGTGTTAACGATAGCGGTTGCTCTAATGCCCAGCTTGGGGCTGACCCAGGAACAGCCCCAAGCTGAGCAGGCCCCCGCGGTTAAACAGGAATTACCCGCCCCAGCACCGGATCTGGCCAAAATCGTCCCCCTGGCGGCAAAACTGACCGTCCGTTTGGCAGACCTTGAAAATAAAATCAAGGCTG
>JBATHN010000798.1:0-2010 GCA_049666885.1 Desulfobacterales bacterium | reverse complement strand
AAATCAAACCCGCCGAGCACCGGATCGAACCCTTTGCGGATCTTCTCCTGACCGGTTGCCGAGAGGGTCGCCATGGTGCGCCCGTGAAACGACTTGTCCATGGCAATAATCCGGAAACGGTCGGAATCGCCCTTCTCGTAGAAATATTTGCGGGCCAGCTTGATGGCGGCTTCATTGGCTTCGGCCCCACTGTTGCAGAAAAAAACCCGGTCCGCGAAACTGTTTGCCACCAGAAGAGCGGCCACATCGGCCTGTGGTTCAGTGTAGAAAAGGTTGGAGACGTGCACCAACCGAGCCGCCTGTTTGGCCACGGCACGTGTGACGGACGGGTGGGCATGCCCCAGGTTGCACACCGCGATGCCGGCCACAAAGTCGAGGTAAGCCTTGCCAGATTCGTCCCAGAGTGTACAGCCCTTACCCCTGGTCAAAACAACCGGCAGCCTTTTGTAAGTCGCCGCTATGAAGGTGTCGGCTTTCTTGATGATCTCGCTGGGCATCTGTCAGCCCCCTGGGCCGTTTCGCCGGTTGGCCGGTTATCGGTTTATGTCGATGTACCGGTAGCAATCTTTTTTTCAAAACCGGGCCGGCGATGGGGTTAGATCCGCTTGATGCCGAGTTCTGCGCCGTATGAAACTGAAGCCACGGCCGGCGGTGCGCCCCACCACGAGTGATGAAAACAAAAGTACACAAAGCTTTATATTTATATCGCCATTTGAAGACGGGCCTGGTCCGGATTTAGAGACCCGTTGGCGGCGAGTTTCAGCCGTCTTTCGAAACCGGTTATGCGGGTGGAGACGTCCACCTTTGTTTTATTATGTCATCGTCACTTCCGTGCCAATACCCCGGTCGGTAAAGAGTTCCAGCAGGAGGGCATGGCGCTTTTTGCCGTTGATAATCGGCACTTTTTCCACACCCTGCTGCAGAGCCTCCAGCGCATAATTGATCTTGGGGATCATGCCACCCGTGATGATCCCCGCCTTGCTCAACTGCCGAATGGTGACCGCATCGATGGACGAAATCAGCTTGCCGTCGGCATCGAGCACACCGTCGACGTCGGTGAGGTAGATCAAGCGGCCGGCGGCCAAAGCCACCGCCACCCGGCAGGCTACCATGTCGGCATTGATGTTGTAAGTTTCGCCACTCTCGCCGACCCCGACGGGTGCGATGATCGGAATGAAACCGCGCTGCGTCAGGGTGTTTATCAAATCCGGATTGATCAGGGTCACCTCGCCCACGTGACCTGGATCGATGATCTCCGGAGGCGTGTTTTCGTCGTTCTGGAAGACGATGTGGAGTTTTTTGGCCTGGATCAAACCGCCGTCCTTGCCGGAGAGGCCTACCGCCTTGCCGCCCTGTTGGTTGATCTGGGCCACTATGGCCTTGTTGACCTTGCCCCCCAGCACCATTTCGACCACGTCCATGGTCGGGGTATCGGTCAAGCGCATGCCTTTAACAAAGGTCGATTGGATGCCCATTTGGAGAAGCACGGAGTTGATCTGCGGCCCTCCGCCGTGCACCACCACCGGGTTGAGCCCGATAAACTTCAACAGGGTGACGTCGCGCGCGAAATCCTCCTTGAGCTGGTCGTCCACCATGGCATGACCGCCGTACTTGATCACGATGGTCATCCCTGAAAAGCGCCGGATGTACGGCAAAGATTCGATGAGTATGCCGGCAACCTCTTCGTTCATGGGCGGTCACCCCTGTTTCCTTGATATTAGTTTTTGAGCAGCTCCGCTGCGTTTCATAAATTTTTTATCTGAAAAATTTATTTTGCCGTTCGCCCTTCCCTCTTACCCTACACCTTAAACTCTTTACCTTTCACCCTTAACCTAACACCTAAAACCTTATCCTTCACAAAATATAGCGACTCAGATCTTCGTCGTCTTTGACCCCTTTCAACCGCTTGACGACATACTCATGCGTGATGACAATGCGCTTTTCGGCCTGGTCGGGAGCATCGAACAAAATGTCTTCCAGCAGGTATTCGAGAATGGTGTGCAGGCGCCG
>JBATHN010000797.1:0-2471 GCA_049666885.1 Desulfobacterales bacterium | reverse complement strand
GGCGACAAGCATGCCGTCGAAGTGACCCGGATGCAGCCGGAAAAGCTGGCCGCCATGGAATCTCACTGGGAAACCACCACCCGGGCCCCGATCCACCTGTTCGCGATTCCGGATCCGGAAAACGAACGCAACGCCTTCCAGTTTGGATCGATTCCGGGCGTCCTGAGCTTCCTCGGCTACCACGACTTCAACGCCGAGGTCAAAGGCCTAAAGGATTTTCCCAAGGACGAGCGCCCCCCGGTGCTGCCAGTCTTCCTCTCCTTCCGGCTCATGGTGGCCCTCGGCATGTATTTCATCCTCATGACCGCGATCGGGCTGTTCAAGCGCAACCGGTTGCTGGAGAGCCCCGGCTACCTGAAACTGATGCTCTGGTCGATTCCCCTGCCCTACCTGGCGATCCAACTGGGATGGATCGTGACGGAAATCGGCCGCCAGCCCTGGATCGTTTATCGCCTGATGGGCACGGCCGACGGGGTGTCGCCCATCGCAACCTCCCAGGTAGTGGTGAGCCTGCTGGGCTTCACCCTGGTCTACGGGCTGCTGGGTGCCGTCGACTTCTACCTGCTGGCCCAGAATGCCAAAAAAGGGCCGGTGGAGGAGTCTAATGCCGCCGCTCGGACAGCGTTGGAAGGGGCAACAGCCTAAATTACGCGTCCATCTTCGATCGATCGGACTGAGGATCACTCAAAAATAATGTTTTGTTACCTTTTGGAGGTTAAAATGGCGCTTCAATCGACCTGGTTTTTTGTCTGGGGGCTGCTGTGGGCCGTCTTCTTCATCACCGACGGCTTCGATCTGGGTATCGGCACGCTCTACCCGTTTCTGGGAAAATCCGAAAACGACAAACGCGTGATGATCAACGCCATGGGTCCGCTGTGGGACGGCAACCAGGTCTGGCTGCTGACCGCTGGCGGTGTCACCTTTGCGGCATTTCCCACCCTCTATGCCGTAATGTTCTCCTCGCTCTATTCGGCCCTGATGCTTATCCTTTTTGCACTGATCATCCGCGGCGTGGCCTTCGAGTTTCGCAAGAAAATGACCTCGACCGGCGGGCGCCGGCTCTGGGACGTCTGCATCTTTGTGGGCAGCTTCCTGCCGGCGCTGCTCTTCGGGGTCGCCTTTGCCAACATTTTCCGCGGTCTGCCGATCGATGCCGACGGCATCTACCAGGGCACGCTGCTGACCCTGCTCAACCCCTACGGGCTCCTTGGCGGAATCCTGTTTGTGCTGCTTTTTCTGGTCCACGGCGCCATCTGGCTCTCGATCAAGTCCGACGGTGCCCTGCACGACCGCGCCGTCGCCACCGGCAAACTGCTCTGGCCGGCGCTGTTGATCGTAGCGGTGATCTTCCTCGTGAACAGCGCGGTTTCCACCAACCTGTACGCCAATTACCTGGCCCATCCGCTGCTCTTCGTCGTCATCCTGGTAACGGTCGCGGCCCTCCTGGGCACCCGAATCTATATGGCCCGGCGGGCATACTTCAAGGCCTGGTTCTCCTCGGCGTTGACCATTATCGGGGCCACATTCTACGGCGTCATCGGGCTCTTTCCCAACATGTTTCCGTCCACAATCGATCCGGCTTTCAGCCTGACGGCCTTCAATGCCTCCTCCAGTCCGTTGACGCTGAAAATCATGCTGGTGGTGGCCCTGATCTTCGTTCCGATCGTCCTGCTATACCAGGCCTGGGCCTACAACTTGTTCAAGAACAAGATTACCGTTAAAGAGCTGGCATACGAGGAATATTACTGATTCAACTGCGTTAAGTTTGGCCGGTTGCGCCCGTTAGCCCGTTGGCCGGGTGAACGATGTCGTCGTATTTTTCTATTTTCTTGTTAAACACTCATGGCCCTGCAAGCCGGCACGGCGCATGAAAAATCGTGAGTTCTGCACTTTCAGCGGCCAGTCATTCTGTCGATGGGAGCCGGCTGCTGCTTCGGTTGAAGCAGGCGCAGCTGTTTGAGGCGGCTAGCGGGCCTTGCTCCATCGCCATCATACCCCTGCGATTAACGCTTCCGGGGCCGTCAACCAGTAGCGGTCATTTTTTCAAAACCGGGCCTGCGACGGGGTTAGGGCCGCTTGCCGCCGAGTTCTGCGCCGTATGAAACCGAAGCAACAGCCGGCGCGGTGCACCGGACCATGTGTTGTCGGAAACAACCGTACGCAAAATCTGGAACAGTCAACGTTTATTTTCGTATTAAATTCTTATCAGAGGCAGGGTAATGAATTCGATGGGGAGCAGACAAGGCGCTTGATGCAGTTTCAAAACTCAAACCGAAAGAGGAAGTCACGCTGAAAATAAGGGGTTTCCCCTTCTGCCGTTCATTTAAAACCAATCCAATTCGGCTATTAAAAAATCTGCCAGCCGATAGCCGGGGCAGTCGACAACCGGCTCTCCTTTCTTCAAACCACCGATCAAGGCCTCCCGGTCGAATTTGTAAAGAACAATCTTGCTGATCACGGCGTTGATCTTT
>JBATHN010000796.1:0-1744 GCA_049666885.1 Desulfobacterales bacterium | reverse complement strand
AGTTTGCCCGTATTGAGCCTTCCGTAATGGTGAACAGGAATTGGACATTTTTTCATTTCAATGGCTTGCCGCTTTAAAACTGGCTCGACCAGCTCATGTACGGCACCTTCAAACTTTATTTCACTATTGTTACTGAAAAGTCTGACCTTCTCACTCGACAGCCAACCGAGTCCAGCCTCCTCGGATATATATTGCCCGGTATTCGGAATCCAGCCGATGGTGTTCGCCATATTACAATAGTTTCGAGTGATTATAGAATAGGCCGTGAGCCCTGATGGTTTTTTTGCTGTGAGCTTCCGGAATCGTTTATAATCCTGAGGTGATATTATTTCATCGGCATCCAGTATTAAGATCCAGTCACCTTTGGCTTTTGATAGTGAAAAATTCCGTGCCTCGGCAAAGTCACCGCCCCATTCGAATTTATAAACCAAGGCACCGAAAAATTCGGCAATATCCTTCGTCCGGTCGGTTGAGCCAGTGTCGACAACGATCATTTCATCGACAATTGGTTTGACACTCGCCAGGCAGCGTGCCAAATTGGCCTCTTCGTCTTTAACGATCATGCAGAGCGATACACCCGGCTTTTTGGCTGATCCTGTTTTCTTAATTTTCCCTACCCGCTCTCGGAAACCAAGTGCCGTGTCCAAAAGCCCTTCATCAATCCCAAAAGTCGATAGAGCAATTTCCAACTCTTTCAAGGCTTCCTCATTTTTCTCCTGCCTTATGAGGGTATCGATTAGCAAGTAAAGGACCTTTCGGCACTGAGGATATTTCTTTAAGGCGCTCCGAGCAGCTTTTTCTGCTCTCTTGTATTCACCGGTCGCCGAAACCGCTTCGTGATAGGCATTGGCAACGTCAATGTCGGTAGGCGAAATAGAGAAACCACGCTCATAATGTTCCAGAGCCATTTTCGGCTCACTGGTTTCCCAGACGAGTGCCCCAAGATTCGTATGCGGTTCACCATATTCAGATGTCAATTCAATGGCACGCTTGAAATGTTTTTCCGCAGTTGCCTTATCACCATTTCGATAGGCAAGGATACCATTTAAGTTCAGTGCTTTAGCATTTTCGGGTTCGCATTCGAGAACGATAGCGCAACATTTCCTGGCAGCCGTATAGTTACCCATTCCCTCTTGGCCGTAGCCTTGCAATAACAAGTTTTGCTTTGCCAAGGCTTCTGGTTGGTTTACCGGCATCTCCGATAGAACCTCGAGGGCGTTTTCATGGCGGCCGTGATTGACCAGCTGTCCAGCCAGTTCGATATAGTTTCTACCGTCTAACGGGTTAACAGCAATGGCTTTCAGCAATGTATCAATGGCCTGATCGATCCGTTCCTTTTGAAAAAGTAGGTCGGCCTTTTTAATGAGATTTTCAACAACTCCAGCCTGTACAATGGGCACTTCATCGACTGAAGCATGAGATTCAACTTGACTGATCTCCGCATCGTCATCTGGTTTTTTTTCGCCCCTTGCCTCCTGATGGAGCATTAAAACTTGCCGCTTTTTCAATGCCTCCATATTTTGGCGAGCATCAAGGTTCTGGGAATCTATATCGAGAACTTTATGGTAAAAACTCATCGCATCTTCGAACCGCTCTATTGCCGTGCAAATGTGACCCGTGATTAAAAGGGTTTCAACGTCATCCGGCTTAATTCGAAGCACTGCGATATAATTCTCCAAAGCTTCTTCCACCCGGCCCTCTTCAACATACAGAAAATCGGCCAGGTTTTTCCGGAAGGTAACAT
>JBATHN010000795.1:0-2747 GCA_049666885.1 Desulfobacterales bacterium | reverse complement strand
GTTCAAGGTAGTGTACTGTGCCGAAAGTATACTTACTCATTTTGAGTCCGCGTCTATTACGGATGTGAATCGACGGGATGTTCAGGTAAGAGCGGCCTGGAATCACTTGCATAAGAGCTGGCGGAATAAATGGCCGACTATTCTGCAAGGGCTCACACCTCAGGACACCATTCGCAGGCATAATTTGGATTTAATTACGGTGAGCTATAATAATTCACCAAAAGAAATAAAGGTGTTGTGGTACGCTCCCATATATGATCCCAGCGGTTACGCTGATGAAGCCCGGAATTTCATTCTTCACTTACAGAAACAGAACATCATGCCAGCTGTTCGTGAAATCGGTCGCCGTTCTAATGTGTTTCGAAACGGGATAGAAGAACAGACACGGATTCGGCTTGACGAAGCTATTTCCAAAAATACTGGCAGAGGTTTCATCAGTATTGTACAGTTTCCAGCCTATGCCTTCCAAAGGGTACCTCACGCCCGGTATAATATCGGTCGCACCACGTTTGAAACCGACGGTCTGCCGGCAGATTGGGTTCAAAAATGCAATCTGATGGACGAAATCTGGGTGCCTTCGGAATTCAATATGCAGACCTTCAAAGCAGCTGGAGTGACATCCAAACTCTTCAAGGTTCCAGAAGGAGTTGACACTGAGCGTTTCCGCCCAGGCTTGGATGTACTTGAAATCCCTGGTACAAGAGGGGTAGTGTTTCTTTCTATATTTGAGTGGATTTATCGCAAGGGCTGGGACGTGTTGCTAAGGTCATGGGCCATGGCATTTGAACCAGATGACGATGTCAGTCTGGTTCTTCGCACTTATCCCGTCAATTCCGCGGAAGGTATCGGGGTCAAAAAAGAAATCGAACTGCGGATCGATCGTTTTTTGGAAGTCGAATTGCGAAAAAGCCGCGAAGAAGTGGCGCCGATTGTTGTTCTGCCTGACCAACTAAGAGAACAAGATGTGCCGCGCTTGTATGCTGCTGCCGATGCCTATGTTTTGCCTTCTCGGGGAGAGGGATGGGGCAGAACGCAAATGGAAGCCATGGCCTGCGGTCTTCCGGTCCTGTCCACCCGCTGGGGTGGAACCCTCGAATTTATGAATGACCATAACAGCCTGCTCATCGACATCAATGGTTTGGTTGAAATTGACGAGCGCACTGAAATACCATTTTATCGTGGACAGAAATGGGCGGAGCCTTCAGCGGAAAACCTTCGAGAAATGATGCGCAAGATCGTTGAAAAACCGGCCGAGGTTCAAGAAATCGGCCGCCGTGCTAAGCTGGATATCGAGCGCTATTGGCAGTGGGATAGAATTGCTTATATTGCCGCAAAACGACTGCGAGCCATTTGTGCCGATCTTAAAAACTGTACAGTAAAAAAATCCTGTTCAAATGAGCCTTTAAAGGTCATATGGGAAGGCTCCCAATTTGTCCATCACAGCCTTGCTTTGGTCAACAGAGAGCTGTGTATCGAGCTTACCGGGCGTCAGGAAATCGAACTTTCCATCATTCCCTATGAGCCGCATGAGTTTGGCCCAGAGGAAGATCCCGAACGATTCGAACTGATAGATAAGCGACTACGAAAACCTTTGCCCAACGCAGCTGATTTTCATGTTCGACACCAATGGCCACCTAATTTTACCCCTCCGTCGGATGGACACTGGATTGTAATTCAACCTTGGGAATATGGAGCTCTGCCGAAAGACTGGGTTGAACCGATGCGCAGCCAGGTGGATGAGCTTTGGGTGTACAGCAATTATGTTAGAGAGGTCTATATTAACAGTGGTATTCCGGCCTCCAAAGTATTTGTGGTTCCCCTCGGTGTCGATTATGAAAATTTTCACTCGCAGGCCAAACCGAAGACACTGAATACAGAAAAAACCTTCAAATTTCTTTTCGTGGGTGGAACGATTCCAAGAAAGGGAATCGACGTGTTGCTTGACGCATATACCTCTGCTTTCAACCGCGCCGACGATGTTTGTCTTGTAATCAAGGATATGGGTGTCTGTACCTTTTATAGCGGGCAATCGGCCACCGAGCGGATTATGGCTATTCAGAAAGATGTCGATGCTCCTGAAATTCTATACTATAAAGAGTATTTAACTGCCAAACATATGGCAGGACTTTACACGGCTTGTGATTGTCTCGTTCATCCCTATCGTGGCGAAGGATTTGGTCTACCTGTTGCCGAAGCTATGGCCTGTGGGCTGCCGGTGTTGGTCACAAGAGGCGGAGCGTGTGATGACTTTTGCAACGATAATAATTCATTACTCATTGAAAGCCAACGTCGGCCGATTGTTATGAACGACTCCGAGCTGTGCGACACCGGCTGGGTACTTGAACCCGATCAACATGACCTCATCCGCCGCCTCCGTTTCATATACGAAAACAAAGATGAAGGGCGCAAAATTGGTGCGGTGGCGGCCCGACAAATCCGAGAGTTGGTTAGCTGGGAGAAATCTGCTAATTTAGTTGTTCAACGCATAAAGGAATTGAAAAATAAACCTATCATTCGACTGCATTTGAATGACTGCCAGAAATCTAATGATAATAACAATTCGGACTTGTTATTATACACATCGATACAGGAACAGATATCGAATGGAGATTTTAAAGTTGCTATAGCTAAATTGGAAGAATTGACCGGAAATATGCCTGATCTTGCTATCGCCTATAATGATCTCGGTGTGCTCTATCACTGTCAGGGAAAAAATACATTGGCTCTCACTCGATATAGACGTGCAG
>JBATHN010000794.1:0-1967 GCA_049666885.1 Desulfobacterales bacterium | reverse complement strand
GTTCAACGCTAAGGAGGAATAAAAAAAATGGGTAAAATTATCGGTATCGATCTCGGCACCACCAACTCTTGCGTGGCGGTCATGGAGGGGGGCGATGCCAAAGTCATCACCAACCCGGAAGGAGGGCGCACAACCCCATCTATCGTAGCCATGTCCGAGAGTGGAGAGCGACTGGTCGGGCAGATTGCAAAACGACAGGCGATTACCAATCCGGAAAACACGGTCTTCGGCGTCAAGCGATTGATCGGACGCAAATTCGAATCGAACGAAATCCAGCAGGACATGAAGATTCTGCCCTACAAGATCGAACGCGCCCCCAACGGCGACGTGCGAATCAATATCCGGGGCAAACAGCACAGCCCGGCCGAAATATCCTCCTACATCCTGGGATACATCAAGAAATACGCCGAGGACTTTCTCGGGGAGCCGGTGAGCGATGCCGTCATCACCGTTCCTGCCTATTTCAACGACAGCCAACGACAGGCCACCAAGGACGCCGGGCGCATCGCTGGCTTGAACGTACTGCGCATCATCAACGAACCGACGGCCGCCTCTCTGGCATACGGCCTCGACAAGAAGCGCGAAGAGAAAATCGCCGTCTTCGACCTTGGGGGCGGTACATTTGACATTTCAGTCCTCGAAATCGGCGAGGGCGTGTTCGAGGTTAAGGCGACCAACGGTGACACCCATTTGGGCGGTGAGGATTTCGACCTGCGCCTGATCGACTACCTGGCTGACGAGTTCAAGAAAGACCAAGGGATCGATCTGCGCAAAGACAAGATGGCGCTGCAACGCTTGAAGGAAGCGGCCGAAAAGGCTAAGATGGAGCTGTCGACCTCGATGGAAACCGACATCAACCTGCCCTTTATCACGGCCGATGCCAGCGGCCCCAAACACATGAACATAAAAATATCGCGCGCCAAACTCGAATCCCTTATCAGCGACCTGCTCGACAAACTCGAGCCGCCGTGTCGAACGGCCCTGAAGGATTCCGGCCTCTCCCCCTCCCAGATCAACGAGGTCATTCTGGTGGGCGGAATGACCCGCATGCCGGCAGTCCAGGAACGGGTCAAACGGATTTTCGGTCAGGAACCCCACAAGGGCGTCAATCCGGACGAGGTCGTGGCCGTCGGCGCCGCCATCCAGGGTGGCGTGCTGAAAGGCGACGTTAAAGATGTTCTGTTGCTGGATGTCACTCCGTTGTCCCTGGGTATCGAAACCCTGGGCGGCGTGATGACCCGGTTGATCGAAAAAAATACCACCATCCCGACCAAGAAAAGCCAGATTTTCTCGACGGCGGCCGACAGCCAGCCGGCGGTGTCGATTCACGTCCTGCAGGGTGAACGCGAAATGGCCGCCAGCAACAAAACGTTGGGACGATTCGAGCTGGTCGGCATCCCCCCGGCACCGCGGGGCATACCCCAGATCGAAGTGACCTTCGACATAGACGCCAACGGCATCGTCAATGTGTCAGCCAAAGATCTGGCCACTAACAAGGAGCAGTCGATTCAGATCACGGCCTCCTCCGGACTCAGCGAAGAGGAGATCCAGCAGGCGGTTAAAGACGCCGAACTACATGCCGATGAAGATCGCAAGAAAAAGGAGATCGTCGAGGCGCGCAATACCGCCGACACGTTGATTTACACCACCGAAAGATCGATCAAGGATTTGGGGAGCAAGGTTGACGCGGAGACGAAAAAAAAGGTCGAAGATGCTACTGCTGCACTGCGCAAGGCGATGGAAACCGACGATGTTCAGGAAATAAAGCGTCTCAGCGAAGAACTGACTCAGCAGTCGCACAAGCTGGCCGAGGCTATGTATCAACAGGCTTCGAATAAAGGCGGCCAGCAGCCCGGAACCGGTGGTGACGCCGGAGCCGGCGGCGCCAAAGCACCTGAGGAAGATGTAGTCGACGCCGATTTCGAAGAGGTCAAAGAAGATAAAAAATAACCCCCCACCCTTTCCTC
>JBATHN010000793.1:0-1994 GCA_049666885.1 Desulfobacterales bacterium | reverse complement strand
GGCGATTTCGACCACTTCACCCGCATGCGCTGCTACCGGGCCGTCAGCCGCCACTACCCGCCGGATTCTCTGTTGATCAATCTCCTGCCCCTGTCGTCGCACCTGGCCGGTCCTAAGGAAGCCTTATTGCACGTGATCATCGCCAAGAATTTCGGATGCACGGATTTCATCATTGGATACGACCATGCCGGTCCCGGAGTCGACAACAACGGCCAGTTATTTTACCAGACCGGGGCCGCACGCCAGATGGCGGAGGAGCATGCTGCCGAGATAGGGGTTACCATCACGCCCTTTGAGCAAATGGTGTATCTTCCCTTCGAAGACGAGTTCCGGCCGGCGGACCAGGTGCCTGAAGGGGTTCAGTCCATATCCCTCTCCGGTTCCGATATCCGCAAACGGTTGCAGCGCGGCCGCAACATCCCGGAGTGGATGACATTCCCGGAAGTCCTGGAGGAACTCCATAAAGCCTACCCTCCGCCCGGCCGTCAGGGATTCACCGTCTTTCTAACCGGTCTTTCCGGCGCCGGCAAATCGACCGTCGCCAAAATCCTCTACTCGCGATTTCTCGAAATCGGCGAGCGGCCGGTGAGCCTGCTCGACGGCGACATCGTGCGCCGACACTTGTCGAGCAACCTCAGCTTTTCAAAAGAAGACCGCGACGCCAACGTGAACCGGATCGGTTTCGTGGCCAGCGAAATCACGAAAAACCGTGGCATTGCGATCTGTGCGCCGATTGCGCCATACGAGGCCACACGCAATGACATCAGGTCCCGCATCGAGGCCTACGGCGGTTTTGTGGAAGTGCACATTGCGACGCCGCTGGAGGTCTGCGAAAAAAGGGACCGCAAGGGGATGTACGCCAAGGCGCGTGCCGGCTTGATCAAGGGGTTTACCGGTGTTGACGATCCCTATGAAACCCCCCGGCAGCCGGAATTGCGCATCGACACGTCGAACCTGTCCCCCAACGAGTCGGCCCAGGAGATTTTGCTCTTTCTGGGAGAAAAGGGATATATTTAACACAATTCGGAAACGCCCTGCCATTCAGACACTGCTCGCTTGCGCTGCCGATCATTTTCTCCGCTTTGGGTAAGTGCTTGCGGGAAAAACTTCCCGCCCCTTCGGCCATTTAATGTTCAAAATGAGATATCCGTTAGAGTAATCCAATTCAGCCGTGAGATGAAAATTTTGTAAGCGTTCACAGGGCACCGCATCTGCTAAGCACTTGAAGTACAAAAGTACGTCTGCGCGCCCGACGCCTTGCATCTGCGGCACCCTGTAAACGCTTACAGTTAGGTGGTTCGAAGCGCATCGGACTTTGCAACCCTGTGAACGATTACAAAATTTTGATTCTTAATTAACGGCTACTGGCTTAAATTCCCCCCCGCCTCAATTACCTCCACAATTTCCACAATGACATTCAGACGCGACCAAACACTTGTTTCAACAGGTGTTTGAAGTAAACAGGATGATCCGAAATAGCTGCGTCATATAAAGCATTTTGCCGCCGATGGCGTCAGACCAACCGTTTTTCTTACCAATTACCTTATGTTTTGGAATTAACGATAGTCGCGTTGTCTTGTTACCCGTGATTAGTAGAAAGATTGTTCAAATTTTGGAAAAAATTACAGTCATCAGGCTCTTAGTGGGAGTGATTACAAAAATGAAATCGGTATTTCACTTGTTCGATTGCACTTGCTTTTTTGTAATCGGAAGCGGCTGAGGGATCACAAAAATAAAACCAATTTCTCATAATTCTAACTCAAGTTATTCTGAAGTTAACCGATACCTATTCATAGCACCAATAGTAAAAACAAGGAGACGGCGAAGACCGGATCTCTGGCACTTAAATTGCTAATATACCGGGCCCTAAGAGATCCCGCCATTTTTTATCAAACCACTCGAGAACGGCAAACTACTTGAAAGAGTATTACGCAAAGCCACTGGCCTAAGTCCTTATTTCATACGGATATGGTAGCAGGGTTGCCGAGCAAAGA
>JBATHN010000792.1:0-2554 GCA_049666885.1 Desulfobacterales bacterium | reverse complement strand
GTCTTGCCATCGCCAGCGGCAACGGCAGCCTGGTGGACAACGGTGACGGCAGCTGGACCTACACCCCGGCCGGCAATGACGACACATCCGTCAGCTTCAGCTACACGATAACCGACGGGACGGCCGGCGTGGCCGCAAGTGCGACGCTCGACATCGCTCCGGTAAACGATGCGGCGGTGATCGACGATTCACCGGGGCCGGGCGACGAGGGTGATGGGGATCCTGAACCGGACGATGAGGTTGATTCTACCGAAACCGAGCCGGATGAGGTCCTGCCGATCGAAGAAGAATTGCCGCCTCCGGAGGCTATCGACATCCCGAACTCCCGGCCATTGGAAACGCTTGGCATCACGGGATCTCAGTGGACCCGTCCGCGCCATTTTGTCCCGGCGATCGCGCTGATGAAACCGGATTATGTGTACCGGAACGACAATGGGTCACCGTCGGTTGATGTCGCATATCCGAATTCCCCAAAGAGGGAACCGGCGTCCCCGACGGAAGGAAATTTCGTTTCTGCCGCGACCGTTTACTTCTCACCGGAGATCATGGCGCAGGCGCTTGATCACCTCCAGAAGCAGATCGACGACACAATGGAATTAGACGCAAACCAGGGGCAACTGATCATCGGCGCTGCAACGGGTTTGGGCGCGTCTGTCATGGTCGGCTATGTTGTCTGGGCTTTTCGCGGTGCTTCCCTCCTGCTTGGCGCCCTGTCGGCAATGCCCATGTGGCGGTGTTTCGATCCGCTGCCCGTTCTGATCGGGAACGACAAAAAGCGGGACGAAGACGCCAAAGAGAAGACTATCGAACCGGAATCGGAAGACGACGAAAAGCGCGTGCGGGACATGTTGGATTCGGAGCAAGCTGTAAAAGGCCATCAAGCAGCAAACGGGAGAGGGAAGTGATATGAGGCGCTTTAACATCGCACCGGACATTCGCATCAGCCTCGGGCTTGCCCTGTTCACCATGACCCTGTTGATGGGCATGGATATGGTGGGCGTTCTTCCCGATCCGAACAAAGCGGTTCTCGATCTGCGAAAAAAGACCTGTGAATCGTTGGCGGTCTATGCCTCACTCGCCATTCAAAAGGGAGACCTGGGTGCGATTCAGACCACGCTGGAATTCCTGAAAAAAAGGAACGAAGACATTCTCTCTGCGGCGCTTCGTAAGAGCTCCGGCAAAGTTGTGGTAAAAGTGGGCGATCACGAGCTCAACTGGCGCAACAACAGGGACGGAACGTCAACCCCGACCAACGTTCAAGTACCGATCATCAAAGGCGATGCACCCTGGGGCACCTTCGAGGTGAGTTTCAAGGCCGTGCATGCCAACCTGTTTTTATTTCTTTGGGGCAAACCGATCGTTAAACTGCTGGTGCTCGTCGTACCGCTCGCTTTTCTGGGTTTTTACCTGCTGATGAAGAAAACGCTTCGTCACCTCGATCCGTCAGCCGTCGTGCCGGAACGGGTCAAGGTGGCGCTGGACAGTCTTGTCGAAGGGGTGGTTCTGATGGACCACCAGGAACGCATCGTCCTGGCCAATAAGGCATTTGAAAAAAGCGCCGGAGATGTCAAGGAATCTCTCATGGGGCAAAAGGCCTCAGACCTGCTTTGGACGGTTCCGAGATCCCTAAAGCAGGTGCAAGACTTCCCCTGGCAACAGGCCATGCGTGAGGGGGCCACTCAGACGGCTGTTCCGCTGACACTGAAAAGCGGAGAGGGCAATGAGCGCACCTTTATGGTCAATGGCGCTCCGATTCTTGACGGCGCAGGCAAGACGCGTGGCGCCCTGGCGACCTTCGATGATGTCACGCTGATTGAAAAGCAGAATACTGAACTTCAAAGCATGTTGACTGACCTGGAAAAGTCCCGTGATGAAATCCGCAGACAAAACCAGGAACTGCAAGTCCTTGCCACCCAGGACCCTTTGACCCGTTGTTTGAACCGCCGGGCCTTTTATGAAAGGTTCGAGGTGGAGTTCAACAGGGCTCAAAGATACGGTCACAACTTTTCCTGTGTCATGGTCGATATCGATCACTTCAAATCGATTAACGACAAATACGGCCACCCTGTGGGCGATAAAGTACTGCAAAAGGTGAGCAGTATACTTCGGTCTTGTGTGAGAGACAGTGATGTCGTCTGCCGCTATGGTGGCGAAGAGTTCTGCATCATTTTGCCGCAGACCGACATAAAGGGCGGACTCGTTAGCGCCGAACGGATTCGACGCACCATTGCCGCCAAGAATTTCTCAGGCATCAAGGTCACGGTCAGCCTGGGCGTTTCCTCGTTCGATTCAAAACCGGCCAATCCTTCGGATTTACTCAGCCAGTCGGACAAGGCCCTCTATGCGGCCAAAAGGAAAAACCGGAATCGGGTAGTGTGCTACTCTGACGAGATTGCAGGCCTATCTGACAAGGACCTCGCCGAATCCGCAAGTGGCACATCCGACAAAAAGGGTGCCGATGTTTATATCCCCCACCATGTCGTCAATGCCCTTATGCTGGCGCTGGAGCACCGCGATATTACCACAGCCGAGCATTCCCGCAAGGTGGGGGAAC
>JBATHN010000791.1:0-2184 GCA_049666885.1 Desulfobacterales bacterium | reverse complement strand
TCCGAATCGCGGAATCTCACGGCGGGCTTTTCGAAGTCAAAGCCTTGAGACGGGCAAGGACCGGTTTGGTCATCACCGGCAACGAGGTTTTTACCCGCTTGATCGAGGATCGTTTTGAAGAAGTGCTCAGAAAAAAAATCGACCAGATCGGCTCCAAGGTGATCGGCGTGGCCTTTGCACCGGATAATCCTGCAACCATTGCTTCCGAAATTCAACGATTGATATCACAAGGCGCCGACCTTATACTGACCACAGGGGGCATGTCGGTCGATCCCGACGATGTGACGCGAGACGGTATTCGCAAAGCCGGTGGAAGCGCCGAATTTTATGGGGCTCCGGTACTGCCCGGCGCCATGTTTATGATAGCCGACATTCACGGCGTCCCCATTCTGGGAATCCCGGCCTGTGGTTTGTACCATCAAACAACGATCCTGGATTTGATTTTACCCAGGATACTGTCCGGCGAGCGGCTCACCCGCAGGGATATTGCAAAAATGGGGCACGGCGGGCTCTGTCTGAATTGTTCAGAATGCCGGTTCCCCCATTGCCCCTTTGGAAAAACGCCGTAGGGTTCTGGGTTCCGGGTTCAAAGGTTCCCCGTTCCCGGTTCAGAGTTAATGGATGATAGCCTTTTTTTGAACCTTTGAACCCAGAACCTGAAACCTATCAGTTCAAGACAATAGCAGTGGGCTAATACGATAGAAGTTATACAAAAAAAAGGAGACAAATCATGTTTTGTTATCAATGCGAACAAACCGCCAAGGGCACGGGCTGCACGGTGCTGGGCGTTTGCGGAAAAAAACCCGAAGTGGCTGCACTTCAAGACCTGCTTCTCTATGCACTCATGGGGCTCTCCCAGCTCGCCGTGGAAGCGCGAAAGATCGGCGTCATCGACAAAGACGTCAATCTCTTCACCGTCAAGGCCGCTTTCTCTACTCTGACCAATGTGGACTTTGACCCGGATCGATTCATGGATTTAATCAGCCAGGCCGCTGCCAAGCGCGAGGATTTAAAGACACGGCTCAAGACTGCCGGCGCTGACCTAAAATGGCCGGACGGGCCGGCCACCTTTCAGCCTAAAACCACCCTGGACGATTTGATCAAACAAGGTGAACAGGTTGGGCTAAAGTCCTATCCCGGCGACAACCCTGATATTTTATCGTTAAAGCACACGGTCCTATTCGGTATCAAGGGTGTGAGTGCTTATGCGGAACACGCCGAGATTTTGGGGCAGGAGGACGACAGCGTCTATGCCTATGTTCACGAGGGGCTGGCAGCGATTCAAAGAGATGATCTGAGCCTGGAAGACTGGATCAGCCTGACCCTTCGGTGCGGTGAAGCGGCCTTAAAAGCCATGCAGCTTCTCGATGCCGGCAACACCGGCGTTTACGGTCATCCGGTACCGACCACGGTTCCGCTGGGTCACAAAAAGGGCAAGGCGATTCTGGTGTCGGGACATGATTTAAAGGACCTGGAAGAGCTGCTCAAGCAAACGGAAGGCAAGGGCATCAACATCTATACCCACGGAGAGATGCTGCCGACTCACGGTTACCCCAAACTGAAGAAATACGCGCATTTTTACGGCCATTACGGTACGGCTTGGCAAAACCAGATCAAAGAATTCCCGAATTTCCCGGGAGCTATCTTGATGACCACAAACTGCATTCAAAGGCCCAAGAACGACTACATGGACAACATATTCACCAGCGGTATGGTCGGCTGGCCGGAAGTTCCGCACATCTCCGACCTCAATTTCAAGCCGGTTATCGACCGGGCTCTGGAACTGCCGGGCTTTCAGGAAGACGAAAACGGCCACCATGTCACGGTCGGCTTTGCGCGCAATGCCGTTCTCGGGGTCGCAGACAAGGTCATCGAGGCCGTCAAGTCAGGTGCCGTCCGGCATTTCTTTTTGGTAGCCGGCTGCGACGGCGCCAAGCCGGGACGAAATTACTACACCGAATTCGTCGAAAAAGTCCCCCGGGATTGTATCGTTCTGACCCTGGCGTGCGGCAAGTACCGCTTCTTCGACAAAGATCTCGGCGATATCGGCGGCATACCGAGGTTGTTGGATGTCGGTCAATGCAACGATGCGTATTCCGCCGTACAGATCGCCACAGCGCTTGCAAAAGCATTCGATGTCGGGGTCAATGAATTGCCCTTGTCGCTGATCATCTCCTGGTATGA
>JBATHN010000790.1:0-2489 GCA_049666885.1 Desulfobacterales bacterium | reverse complement strand
TCTGGGCCGCCGGTTGATCGATGGTGCCGGATCGTTCGTAACCGACAAAGATCGCCACGAGGACAAGGACGCAGGCGGTCGCAAGGGCCGGAATCCACAGCGCCCGTTTTTCCTTGACGGGCTGCCGCCGGCCCCATGGAAGGCGAAACACGGGCAAACGGTCCTGCACCTTTCGGACCATTGCGGCGGAATCCTGCATCGACAGGGTCGGCGGCGCCATCGCTTGCCTGACCTGGCCGAGCATGGCCGTCAGATTTTCTTTTTCCCGACGGCAGTCCGCACAGGTTCTCAGGTGGTCCTCCCAGGCTGAACGCGCACCGGCGTCCAGTTCACCATAAACATCGAGCATTACCTGTTCGTTTCGATCAGTACAGTCCGGCATGCTTCCCCTCCCCAATCAACGCCCGGCCCAATCGGCCAGGGCGCCTCTCATGATCCGTGTCGCCCGGAACAGGTGACTCTTCACGGTTCCTTCGGCCAGTCCCATCGTTCGGGCAATCTCAGCTATCCGCATTTCTTCGAAAACCTTCAGGTTAAATATCGTCCGCTGCCTGTCGGACAAGAGTGCCATGGCACCGCGAACGTCCCGCTGCAACTCACGCGCGTTGACGGCCGCGCCCGGGTTGGCGCTCGGTTCGGAACTGGCAACTTCTGCGAGAGTTTCGGACGGCTCGCGAGTGTCTTTTGAATTCGGCCGCCGAAAGTATAACAACCGCCGCCAGCGCTTGCGGCGCCTGAGGAAATCCAAACAGGTGTTAATCAAAATACGGTAAAACCATGTATAAAAGGAGGATTTGCCTTCAAACCCATCGATTTTACGGAGAGCGGTCAAGAACGCATCCTGGGTGAGGTCCAGAGCTTCTTCCCGGTCCCCTGAGAGCATTCGAAAGGCGACCGCAAAGGCCTTCTCCTGGTAACGCCGTATCAGCTCGTCGGAAGCCCGCCGATCCCCGCTTTTTAATCGCTCGACCAAAAGAGCATCCGACTCGGCCGCAGTCGCGGGCGATGGTGATGTTGGTTCCGAAGTGCCTCTTTCTGAAGGTCGTTTTCGATCGGCCGGCCCGGCTCCCTTTCTCAATACCATAACTTCCTCTGAGCGGTGTCCCCACCCGGCGATCCCTAACGGGGAGGAACCGGCCGGCCAAACATCCGACATCTCCCCGCCGCGTGCGCACCCGGGAATCATTTATCGGCCGTGGGCGGAGAATCCGAAAGTCCAGCCGGGTAATGCCCATACGTTATAAAAGGTGCAACCGTTGAGAGGCCGGTAATACCGGTGGGGGGTGTACCCGTAACCGTATGCCGGACGGAAATAACGCTGGCGGTTGTACTGATGGTGCCGGTTTCGATTATAGCCGTTGTGTCGGTCGCGGTAAATAGAGCCGCTGGCCCGGCTCTGCAAGTGATTCAGACGACGGCCCTCGTTGCGGCTCAGGTGGCCGTCTCTCAGTGCGTGTTTCCTGTATTTCTCGACGCTTCGCTGCTGACGTGCCACGTGAGTGAACTCCCTCTTGGTTATCTCGCCCTTTCTGACACCTTGGTAGATTCTGTTCTTCTGATTATTTTGCCGGTGCTGGATTCGATCGCCGGCAAAAGACGCGTTCGCGAAGATAAAAACCGAGAAAATTATCATCAGAAACGTTTTAACCAGATATAAATTCATGGGTAGATCTCCTTTCCGTCTTGTGCTGTCTGGTTAGACGCCATTATACCCGGAAAGGTTTACCCGGACTTTGTTGGTTTAAGCACAGAGAGCTGATAGTGCCCATCCACGGTTTTATTCAGGGCATTGCTCAGTTTCCGATCCAGAAATGTGCAATTTCCTTTAAGTTCAATGGAATCAGCGTCATTGAGCAGAGGCGTACTTGAGTAAGCCGCACAAACGATTCCAGACCTGTCACGCCCAGGGCGTTATTGACGACGACCTGTCCCGAACCAGGCGGGGAACTGCATAAAAGGACCCTTTAAAAACCGAAACTAGCTGAAAAGTTTCAAATATTCGCCGTACCCTTCTTTTTCCAGATCTTCCTTGGGAATAAACCGCAGCGAAGCGGAATTGATGCAGTAGCGCAGTCCCGTGGGCTGCGGACCGTCGGGAAAAACATGCCCCAGGTGAGAGTCACCGTGCCGGCTGCGAACCTCGGTCCGTGACATGAATAAGCTCCGGTCCTTTTTCTCGACGACGTGGTTCCGTTCGAGGGGCCTGATAAAACTCGGCCACCCGGTACCGGATTCGAACTTGTCGGCAGAGCTGAACAGCGGTTCCCCGGATACGATATCCACGTAGATACCCGGCTTGTGGTTGTCCCAGAATTCGTTCTTGAAAGGCGGCTCGGTGGCGTCTTTGCGGGCCACCTTGTATTGCATCGGCGTCAGCTTTCGTTGCAGTTCCGCATCGTCGGGTTTGGTATAGACCTTCGTCTCGTCCGGTTTTTTCGCAGCTGTTACATCATCACCCCAGATTTTTTCGATGAACTGGTCCCGGCCGG
>JBATHN010000789.1:0-3228 GCA_049666885.1 Desulfobacterales bacterium | reverse complement strand
ATGGTGATATCTCCAACCACATATTCCGGCATTTCGCCGGTGGCCTCCGATATCTCCGCCTGGGCCTGCTTTAAGCGGTCTTCCGAGCGTGCAAAGAGCATCACCCGCGCGCCCTCTCGCGCAAACTCCATGGCGGCGGCCTTGCCGAGGCCGTCACTGGCGGCCATGACCAGCACCGGTTTTCCTTTCAGTCCCAAATTCATTTTTGACTCCTTTTGAGGTCCACCACCGGGTTGACCAGAGATGGGAAGCCGCTGATACGGCACTCGACGATGTCGCCGTCAGCGATGGCACAGGCGCCCGGCGTTCCGGTCGAGATGATGTCTCCGGGCAACAGGGTCATCACCTGTGACAGGAAAGAGACCAGAAACGCGGGCGAAAAGGTCATGTTGGCGACAACGTTTTTCGCGTGGACCTTGCCGTTCAGCACGGTCGAAACCTCGAGGGCCGATACGTCGGGGATCTCATCCGGGGTGACGAGCTGGGGTCCGAAGCTGAAAAACGTGTCGAAGCTCTTGGAAACCGTCAGGTAGCGGGGGTTCTGGCGCAGGATGTCCTCGGCCGTCATGTCGATGATCGTGGTGAAACCGGCCACCACCGTTTGCCAGTCTTCGGCGCGAACGTCTCTGCATTTTTGACCAATGACCACTCCCAGTTCGCCTTCGGCCGTGGTCTTCTGCGACAGATCGGGGATTCGGATGGCATCGCCGGGACCGATGAGGGTCGTGTCCGGCTTCATGAAGCTGCCCGGGATACCCGTCGGGGCCTTTTCCGACAGGTCGGCGGCGTGGTCGGCGTAATTGAGCCCGATGCCCCAAATCTTGCGCGGCCGGCGGTATGGCGGGGCCAGTCGGAGTACATTGGCGGATACAACTTCGTAGGCCAAGATGTCCAGCGCCTGCCGTCCTTCGGCAGTGTACCATGCGGTGAGATCCTTTAGGCCGCCGCTGGAAATCAACTCCAGCGCGTCGGTCGGCCAGGTGCGATTGAATTTACGGTTGACCGCCGCCAAGGGGATCAACCCGTGCCGTGTGGCAATAGCGGATTTTTCGCCCCCCTCCATTTTAAAAGTGGCTAATCGCATGATGTTTTTCCTGTGTTGATGTTGAAGTCCGATAGCGTGAGGAAAGAAATTCCGTTTTGCAGGAGATCCGGGATAACGGAAAAAGAGACAGCCACCGTTTAGTCCGCCGGTATTTCAAGGGCCTTTTAGACGTTTCCTGCAATTACCCATACGCTTAGCATGAAAGGGCGCAACTGACAAATACAGGTTTTACCCACTTTTCTGAATTGGAAGCTGATCTGTACTTTCAATTAATTGATTGTTGGACCCTTTTTTTACTGTTGACACGCTTATCGATATTGAATATTGAATTTTGTATGCAAAAATACAATGGTGTTTTCGAAGTGGGATATCAGCCTGTTGGTCGGCACCATGAGTGTAAACCGAAACCCGAGGTTAACGAACTAAATGGAAAATTTGGGTGTCGTTCACGAGAATTTGGATCAGAAAGTCTACCTGATCATCAAAAATAAAATCATAGAGCGCCAGTTGCTGCCGGGAGAGAAAATTCCGCAGGACAAGCTGGCCCGCGAACTGGGCATCAGCCGCACCCCGCTGGTGAGTGCCCTTAAATATCTCGAAAAAGAAAAGCTGGTCGAGGCCAAGCCCCGGCGGGGATTTTTCGTGCGTCTTTTTACAAAGCAAGAGATGGTCAGTATCTTTGAGTTGCGCGAGGTATTGGAAGGACTGGCGGCCAGACGCGCAGCCCTCAACATTACCGACACCCAAATCGAAAAACTCAAAGACTTCTCCAAAGCCTTTCAAATTTCGAAATCGTTTCCCGATGTCGGCTCTTATGCCAAGGTGGATCGCAGCTTTCACAACTTTGTAACCGAAATCGGTGCCAAAGAGTTTTTAAAAAATATCCTGCAAACCTACAACATCATCAGCTTTTCGTATCAAGTGGTGTCCTCCGAGGGTCTGGTCAGACCACCCGTCGAGACAATCGATGAGCATCTGGCCATTATCGACGCCATCGGCCGGCGAGAGCCCGCATCTGCCGAAGAGTTGATGCGGCAGCATTTCAGGCACTCTATCGCAACGTTAAAATACGAAATCGAAAACGGCACTCAGAATAGAGTGGCAAAAGTCGAACACATACAGTTCGGCCGATCAACGACACCATCTCAAGGGTTGCGGACGCCGAAAACGCCCAACGTTTTGTCAAAAAAGCCGTAACGCCGATAGTCCCAAATGGCTAGCAAAGGGCGACCGGGTGTACAGGCATGAAAGGAGGGATGGATTCGATATCACAGACTTCGCGCTATTGTGGACGGAAACCATTCCAAATCGTAAAAACATGAAAAAGGGAGGAGAGCGATGAAAAAGATTCTGTTCGTCAGTCTGGTCGTGATGTTGGCGGTAACCACCGGTGCCTTTGCTGCGGGCAAAGGATTTCCCACCCGGAATATCACCAATGTGGTCGTTTGGGGAGCCGGTGGCGGGACCGACACCTGCAACCGGATTATCAGTGCTGAAATGGCCAATATCCTGGGCGTCAACATCAACGTGATCAACAAAACCGGCGGCGTCGCCGGCTCGGTGGGCATGAACTATGCGTATTCCCAGCCCCACGATGGGTACACCCTGTGCGGCCTGTCTGAATCCAACGTTACCGCCGGTGTTCAGGGCGGCTGGGATAAAAATTTTGACGTTTGGGACACCTTCATCGTTGGCGGGTCCCCGGATGTCATTTCCGTCACCCCGGATACGCCCTACAAGACGCTCAAAGACCTGATTGAAGCTGCCAAGAAAGACCCCAAGGGTATTAAAGCCGCTGCCAGCGGTGCCGGCTCCATCCACCACCTGAACCTTTTGGCGGTGGAAAACGGCTCCGGGGCCGCGTTCAATTTCATTCCCTACAAAGGATCGGCCCCTGCCCAGAATGCAGCCATGACCGGTGAGGTTTCGGTGGTCGTTACCTCATTGGCCGAGCAGCAGCAATTGCTGCGTGGCGGTAAGCTGAGAGCCCTGGGCATGTTGATCCCGGATTCCTTCGAGGTCGAAGGACTGGGCGCTATTCCCTCCGCGTTTGATGCCTACCCTGGACTGTCAAAATACCTGCCGATTTCCCAGGCCATCGGCTTCGCGGTTCCGGCCGACACGCCGATAGAGGCCAAATCCGTCCTCGTGGATGCCTTTAAAAAGGCAATGGCCACCGAAAA
>JBATHN010000788.1:0-12529 GCA_049666885.1 Desulfobacterales bacterium | reverse complement strand
CCAGTAAGTCGGCCGGCAGTCCCGTGGGCGGCAGAGCCGCGGGTTGTGGCAGCTTCGAGCGGGAGATACCCAGTTCGGTAAGGGGCGGGCGGCCTAAAAGAATCGCCAGTTCGTGGCGCAGCAGTTCTTCATCTCTTTCAACGAGCGGGATTTCGGCCTTGACAGCTTCAACGACTTGCTGCTGCTGGTAGACGTCCAAAGCCGATACCATTGCCATCCGGAAGCGGAGCTCGACCAGTTCCAGGAGCGTTTCGTTTATCCGCAGCTGCTCCTCCAGAAGTTGTTTCTGCATGCGCTGGGAAATGATCTGGATCCAGCGGTTCGCTACCTCGGCGGCGACGGTGACGGCGGCTGCGCTCACGTCTTCGCGCGAGGCCACGGCTTGAAGGAGCGTCGCGTCCCGCTGAGACCGTATGCGTCTCCAAAGGTCCACCTCGTAACTGGCAATCAGACCCAGGTTGAAGTCTTCGATTCTAAAGCTGCTGGAAGAACCATCTGTAAACTTTTCCCGCCCGACCAGTGCATTCCCAACGCCGTCCAGTTGAGGGTAGAGATCGGCACCGGCCTGAACCGAAATGGCTCTGGCCTGGTTGAGCCTGGCCCAGGCTTCCTGCAAAGAAAAATTCCCGGTCAGTGCCGCCGAAACCAGACGGCTGAGTTCCGGGTCGTTGAAACTTTCCCACCAGTGCTGTTCCGGTTCCATTTCACCCGTGTACAGAGAGAAAGCCCGGGGAAGAGTCTCGGCCGGGGAGGTTCGCATGGTCGGGGCAAACAGACTGCAGGCGGTTAGCAGGACCCCGATGAATGTCAGCATGATGAGGAGACGAATGGACAACCGCTCATCGATTTTGGTTTCACCCGCGACGGTTTGATTCGTGGTCGATTCGTCTGGACGTCGTTGCCGCGCGATGTGCCATACGAGAGTCCACCTGCGCCTCAGTCGGCGGCCGATGTCGGATGTTTTATCGCGTGACGATATCAATCGGTAACCTCAAAAAAAGGCGGCAGTTTTTTTTGACAGCTTTTATGACTATCGTGCAATAGTATAAATCGTTTTGTGAGCGCAAACCGTTTAAGTTTGACGTCGTCGATCGATGGCGGATGTCGGGTACTGGCTATGGTTATAGACCGGATATTTGGCGTATATCGTGGGGCGGCTCCTCGCTGTCCTGCATTTCCTGGCGGATCTCGTTGAACTCCTTTTCGTGAGCGAGAAATGCATCGACAACGTCGGGATCGAAATGGCACCCCTTCTCACGAACGATGATCGCCACCGCTTCTTCGTGGGTATACGCTTTCTTGTAACTGCGTCGGGATGTGAGTGCATCGTAGACGTCGGCCAGGGCGACAATACGGGTGGACAGCGGAATCGTTTCACCGGACAGCCCGGACGGATAACCTGAGCCGTCCCATTTTTCATGGTGGTGGTAGGCGATTTGCTTTCCGATCGTGAGAAAAGAGGTGCCCCGCACCTGAGATTCGGCAGCCTCGAGAACGTTGCCACCCAGGATGCAATGGCTCTTGACCACTTCGAACTCGGCGTTGGTGAGCCGGTCCGGTTTGAGCAAAATCGCATCCGGGACACCGACCTTGCCGATGTCGTGCAGAATGGCCGACAGACTGATGTCGTCAAGATATTTCGGGGTGATATAGCCGCGATAGGCCGGTTTGTGGGCCAGCTCCTTTGCGAGGATGCGGGTATATAGGCAGATCCGCTCCAAGTGTCGCCCGGTGCCCTTGTCCCGGAATTCCGCCAGCTTGGCGAGTCCCATAATGGTGGCGGCCCGCGCCTGCCGTAGGTTTTCGAATGAGGACCGCAACTCGCTTTCGAGTTTTTTTCGCTTGCTGATGTCCCGAATCACCATCTGCATGCCCACCGTGCGCTCTTTGTCACCGATAGGCCGGGCATTGCACTCCACATCGAGCACCTCGCCCTCCCGGGTCCTTACCCGGAACTGAAGCCCCTTCAGATCCTTTCCTGCCGCGAGGCAGGTCTGCAGCTGGTTTTCGACCTGCTGGGCATCATCCGGGTGCATAATGTTACGGAAGACGACAGTGCTGGCGCTGTCGCCACCTGCAGCGCCAAGAGTCTCATAAAAACGCGGGTTGGCTTTCAAGATTCGGCCCCGGCGATCGACAAGCAGGACCAGGTCGATGATGTTTTCGTAAAGCTCCCGGTAGCGCAGCTCGGACTCTTCCAACTCCTTGGCCCGCTTGTCGACTTCGCGTTCGAGGTTCTGTGCGTCGTAGGCCAGCTTGTCATTGAGATTGGATAGTTCGGTTCGCAAGGCAAATTCTGTTATTCGGGCATTGGTTTCGGCGCTGCACTGCAAGACGGATATCACGAACAGGAAAACGAAAAAGAAGTTGTAGCTGAAAAAGAGGTCTAGGCCGGCGCTCGTGGGCTGGCTAAAAATGAGGATGGGAGCCACGTATATGACGTAGAGCAGTGCGCCACAGAGGATCGCCTGACGAACAGTCAGCGGTAGCATGGCGTTGTAGGTCACCAGCACCATCAGGATGCCGACGTAGTAGCTCGAGTCGTACCCTCCCAATTTGACGATCATCATGGAAATGGTGCAACCGCCGACGACATAGGCGATGAGGCTGATCGGAAAAACATGCCGGCGTCCCACGGGTAGGCGCAACAAGCAGAGCAACAGCAGGCAGAACAGGGCGAAGACAACCCGGTAGGCGACAAACAACTCGAGGTGTTGCCTGGCCACCACGAAATCAAGGATGGTAAACAGCGGATAAAGGACGACGCCCACCCAGAGGATGGCGCGGACCCGATGATAGAGCAATTTCTTGGTTTCCAGACGATAACCGGCGTTGCAACGCTCAGACGCCGCCGCGCAGCTGCTGGTTGCCATTGCAGCCGCCGGCGGAAGGGGAGATTCCGCTCGGTGCCCGTTCTGCTGGATTTTACGGTTCATTAAGTTTTAACGGCTTTGACGAACAGGTTGACACCTTCCGCTTCGGCCAGGACCTCGACATTATTTCCAAAGGGGCTGCTGGCTACCCGCGCGACGATGGCATCCTTGTCCCGATAGTTGAGCTTCCACTGCATGATGTGGTCCATGAACATCCGTTCCGGGTTGTTGGGGGCAAAGTTACCGATCAGCATCACCCCGCCCGGTTTCAGATGTTCATGGCAGCGCCGGATCAGAGCTTCAAAAAGACGGTCATCGAAGTAGTCGGTCAGACCGGCCGAATAGATAATGTCCTGGGTTTCGATGGCCTGGCGGTTGCGACCCAGGGCCCACTTGACGATGTTTTCATTCATCAGCCGGATGGAGGCGCGGTGGTTACCGGGATCGACCTGGTTACGGGTATAGGCCAGGGCTTCGGTGTCGATATCGAGGCACAGGGCTTCGACCAGATCGCTGGCATCGCAGCCTTCGATAAAATCGAACAGTTCGCGACTGGGGCCGCAAGCCAGATTCATGATGCGCACGGGCCGGCTCTGTGTCAAAAAGGGCCAGCTCAGGGCGGTCAGCTCCCGGCTGAGAAGCTTGCGTCTTCCACGAACCGATTTGGCCGCGGTGGTGTTCAAACACCAGCCGTCCACCAATCGGCCGAGCTTGCCGTCACCATTTGGCCTGCCGCGATAAATCATTTCCATCAGGAGATAATCTCCGGCGTAACCGCGCGGTTTGAAATAGGCCCTCTCGGCGAATCGGCTGCGCATGAAATAGGGGAATATCTCCTTGAACACGTAGCCCCACATCAGGTCTTCGGTTTCCGGATCGCTAGGGAGGTTCTGAAATTCCTGCAGGTGTTCGTTGAACCGTCCCAGAAGGCGATGACCGTGTTCCTGCATTTCCTCGGTCAGCTCCGGCGAGGCGTCCTGCTGCAAAGTGTACGACAAGTGGTAGAACTGTGACTTAAATTCTTCGATGATCCGATTGACCGTTCGCCATTCATCGGTCTGAAAGAATTGTTCCGGCAGCGCCTTGGGCATGCTGAAACTGCGTCGTCCCGCGGTAAGCGAGGCGCCGTAGGCGGTCAGAGGGGCCTGTTCCTCGAGCATACCACGGAATTTGGTGCACACTTTCCGAATGATAGCCGTTAGAAAGCGTCCGTAGAGTGACGGTCTCTCCTTTTCGATTCGGGACAGGGTCTCCGGGTCAAAGCGCAGGATCACCGCCTCTTCGGGGGCACGAATGTCCCGAACCCGTGAGGTCTCGTCGAAGAAGCCGATTTCGCCGAAAAAATTTCCCGCCCCAATTAGGGACACCAGGATTTTCGTTCCCTGTTCGGAGTAGGAGACCTCAACCGTACCTCGCTCGACATAATAAAAACAACGCGACTCACTGCCATGGCTCAGTACGTTCTCATTAGCCCGGCAAAAGTACGGCTCGGCAAACGGCAAGACGGCTCTTATCGTTGCAACATCCATGTGTTCATAGAATGAGTCGGCTTTCGTTTCGGCGTCGGGTGCGCGCAATAGAGATTCGGTAGTATTTTCGATTTTTTGCACGGTTTCACCTACTTGTCTGGAGGAGTCGTGGCGGGATGTATAATCAGCGGGCGAAAAAACGAATTGCCGGACAGGGAAAATTTAATGTATATTCCATCAGTGAGTTCCCTTAAAACGCCGACACTGGACGACCGCTGTCATGGCCGACGCCTTTAGGGGCCCGCTCAAAAATCACCAACTTATTTTTTTCGCGAGTCCTTAGAGCCATGGTTTGTATCATTACCGCTCGGTGATATTGCCCTTTCGTAATTTATGAAACACAGCGCATATATTTTAGTCGAATTTGACAATTTGTCAACCGTAAAAGTTTGGTATTTTTAGAAATTATGGAAATATGCGATTTGCAGGCGAGCGCATCCACCATCTGCGGCGTCCGAAGACAGAGACTTACGATCCCGCAAAATACTCTCAATCAGGCAAAGTTAACGGTGCCACGAGAATTGAAAACCAAAAATATTTTGATATTCCGGTTTTATCCATATTTGCCAGATGTCCAGAAAAATGTTCATGTAATGTTAGGCTCTGGATGACCGATCAGGGAACCGGTTCCGAAACACTGCGCCGGTAATTTAAGACTTGCCAAGCCGAATCATGTGACTTATTATCAAGCACTATGACTTAAACAGAAATTGAGCCCCCTCCTCGCACAAGGCGGTATTCACCGCCCGGCATTTTTCCCATTTTTCTTTCATTGATTCGTCATTCCTGATACTGGCGGATGGATTGTGGAAATGCAGCGGTCCGGGAAGCAGTCTTCGGACGCTTCGATGATCGGTAACAACCGGATGTGTTGATGAAGGGGAACGTACGTTTAGGCGAACAATACCATAAACAGGAAAAGAATCGATGGACGAAGCCAAGAAAAGAATGATCGAAGCCAAATTATGTGAACTGTTTGCTCAGGCCGAACAGGTCGGTCTGGAAAATTCACCCGCCAAAAGCTTATCATGCGAAACCAGGGTCATCCGTCGCCGCAAAGGCAAACCGGATGTGCACATTGCTGGTGAAAAACCGGTTTGGGGAGGCGGTGTGACGGATATGCTCGACTAAGGGCTCGCCAAAAAATGAAGAAAGAATTATGAACCAGCAGTATCAAAGCGAAATTAACCGGAGACGGACTTTCGGCATTATCAGTCATCCTGATGCCGGAAAGACGACTTTGACGGAAAAGCTGCTCCTTTTCGGCGGTGCGATCCAGCAGGCCGGGGCGGTCAAGGCCAAGCATGCCGCCAGACACGCGACCAGCGACTGGATGTCGATTGAGAAAGAGCGGGGTATTTCCGTCACCACTTCGGTCATGAAGTTCAATTACAAAGGGTTTGAGATCAATCTCCTCGACACACCGGGACATCAGGACTTTTCAGAGGATACGTACCGGGTGTTGACCGCTGTCGACAGCGCCCTGATGGTGATCGATAATGCAAAGGGAGTGGAACTGCAGACCGAAAAGCTCATGGAAGTCTGCCGGATGCGCAATACCCCGATCACGACATTCATCAACAAGCTCGATCGTGAGGGCATGGCACCGCTCGATATCCTCGACGACATTGAAAATAAACTGCAGATCGAATGCACGCCGCTTTCCTGGCCTATTGGTATGGGCAAGAGTTTCAGAGGTGTCTACGACCTCTTTCACAGACAACTGCACCTTTTCAAACCCGGCAACGAAACCCGCTTGCAGGAAGGGGTCATCATCACCGATCTCTCTGATCCGGCCCTCAACAGACTTCTGGGTGGACAGGCCGAAGACCTGCGCAGAGACATCGAGTTGATCGAGGGTGCTGTCGATCCCTTCGAAATCAATCAATTCCTGAGAGGAAGCCAGACACCGGTCTTTTTCGGCAGTGCCATAAACAATTTCGGCGTTAAAGAGATGCTCGATGGATTCGTGGAAATGGCACCTCATCCCGGTTTGCGGTCCGCTTCCTCCCGCGACGTTTCGCCATACGAGGAATCTTTTTCAGGCTTTGCCTTCAAAATCCAAGCCAACATGAACCCCGCCCACCGCGACAGGATCGCCTTTGTCAGGATCTGCTCGGGCAAATTTACCAGGGGGATGAGGGTCGTTCACCACCGGATCGGCAAAGAAATGGCCCTTGCCAATGCCACTATTTTCATGGCGCAGGAAAGGGAGAATGTTCAAGAGGCCTTCCCCGGGGATATCATCGGGATTCACAATCATGGAACCATAAAAATCGGCGACACCTTTACCGAGAAAGAACCGTTAAAATTCAATGGTATCCCGAACTTCGCCCCCGAGCATTTCAGGCGGGTCCGCCTGAGAAACGCTTTAAAGATCAAGCATCTTCAGAAAGGATTGAGGCAGCTTTCGGAAGAAGGCGCCGTGCAGGTTTTCAGGCCTGTGAGAGGAAACGACACTATTCTGGGGGCTGTCGGTCTCCTGCAGTTCGAGGTGACCATGGCCCGGCTCAAGGCGGAATATGGCGTGGAGGCCGTTTACGAGCCGGTCGAGTTTGCCGTGGCCCGCTGGGTCGACAGTGGGGATCGGAAAAAATTGGCTGAATTCGAGAGAGCGAACCCGGCCAACCTGGCCAGAGATGCCGAGGGGTGTTTGTCGTTTCTGACAACCAGCGAGTGGCAGCTCGGCTACTACATGGAAAAATGGCCGGACATAAGGTTTCAAAAGACACGGGAAATAAATTAAAAAAACGAAAACCTCTTTTTTTTCTTTTCGGGACCTGGATACATCGACAATTCCAACACGCAACCCAGGCGCGGGTTTTTCCGCGTGCCACCGGTAATTTTGACCACTCTTGCCGCAGTGACGATGTTGTCCTGAGTCAACCGCCGGATGACTTCTACTGCGACCTTGTCACTCAAGCGGCCGAAGCAGTCGGGCATTGCAAGCTCCTTGGTCTTGCCTTTGCGCACCAGGTAAACGGTATTTTTTGTTCCCGAGCCGGTGGTCCCCCAAATCAAACGCACCTTTTCGCCGGCCTTCAATTGACTCAGGCTATCTTGACGCTCGCTGCCATCGGTGTTGCTGTATTCGCATCCGACGGCGGCGGTTCGAACTCTCTTGACAAAACCATCGTCTTTGCGTTTGCAAAAAATCTCTTTTAAATCAACGTGTTCTTCTTCTCCCTTTCTCAGGGTGCCAAATATTTCTTCAAACTTGTCAATTAATGCCATTTAGAGGCTTCCTCCCTTGATCGGGTCGCATTCATTTCGAATCTAAAACACCTTCAGACCAAAAAGCCCCTTGCAAGTCAAGAAGTTTCATGCGGATGGACGGAAACTAAAATGGGTGTCCCTCCACAGTTTCGTTAAAAACACGGATCAATTTCGGGTCCAGAAATGGACGCTTTTCTGCAAGTTCAAGGAAATCGGCGGTATTACACGGAGGCGTACTCGTGTACGCCGCACAAGTAATTCCGCCGACCTGTCACGCCTTTGGCGTGATTGACGTCGAAATTGCGGGAAAGGGCCATTTCTGGACGAAACTGATTGACCCCGAGATATACCAAATGGTATCGGGTTTAGCACGTCGCGCATAATTTGTGCCCATCCGCGGTTTTATGAAGGGCACTGTTAAGTTTCCGATTTAGAAATGTGCAATTTTTCGCAAGTTCAAGGAAATCGGCGGTATTGCGCTGAGGCGTATTGCTGTATGTCGCACAAGCGATTCCGCCGACCTGTCACGCCTTTGGCGTGATTGAACGCCGATCTGTCCCGAAGCAGGCGGGAAATTGCGGAAAAGGGCCATTTATGGACGGAAACTAATTCGCCGCAGGTCACCGGGCGCCGCCTTTACAGCAACGGCACTCTGTGTGGTCGGTATCGCGCAAATGAAGACGTTTCCGGATAGGGGGCCGGCGCTTGCTTTACGGGGGAATCCGGGAATGGGTGGCCGTAAGAAAATAGTGGTTTGATCCAAACCAGCAACCTGGAAAGGAGATTGTGAGAAATGGTCGATCTGTCAACAGAATACCTCGGTTTAAAACTGAAAAATCCGTTGATCGCCGGCAGTTCCGGATTGAGTGCTACGGCAAAAGGCGTGCGCGAGTATGAAGAAAGCGGCGCGGCTGCCGTGGTCTTGAAATCTATTTTCGAAGAAGAAATCATGTACGAGTACGAGGATATAATGCGGGAAGCCAGCCAGGAAGGCGTCAACATGGATCAGTTCGATTATTACGATTTCGAGCTGAAGAGCGGTAAGATAAAAAAGTACACCGACCTGATCGAAGAGTGCAAAAAAAGCGTTTCCATCCCGGTGATTGCCAGCATCAACTGCGTCTATTCTCACGAATGGACCTCTTTCGCCAAGCAACTGGAAGAGGCCGGGGCGGATGCGCTGGAGTTAAACATGTTCTTCCTGCCGTCGGAGTTTGATCGCACCACCGAAGAAAAAGAAAAGGCCTATTTTCAAATCATCGAAAAAGTAAAAAAAGAAGTGAGCATTCCGATTGCATTGAAGATCAGTTATTATTTTTCCAACTTGGGACCGATGATCCAAAACCTCTCGAATACCGGCATAGCCGGCCTGGTGCTGTTCAACCGCTTTTATAGCCCTGATTTCGACATCGAGAAGCTCGAGGTGGTATCTTCCAATGTTTTCAGCAACCCTTCCGACGTGACGATCTCCCTGCGCTGGATCGGTATCATGGCGGAGCGCGTGAATTGCGATCTGGCGGCGTCCACAGGCGTGCATGACGGTGCAGCCCTGATCAAACAGATTCTGGCCGGGGCCAATGCCGTTCAGGTGGTCTCGGCTCTCTACAAACACGGAAAAGGGCACATTGCGGCGATGCTCAGCACCCTGGAGGAGTGGATGAAAAAGAAAGGCTTCAACAGTCTTTCCGACTTCAGGGGCAAGCTGAGTCAGGCCAAGAGCAGCAATCCTGCAGTATACGAAAGAGTGCAGTTCATGAAATACTTCGGCGGCGCCAGCTGATCTCCGGCTTCGTCTTTAGGGCTCACTCAAAAAATACGTCACATTTTGGACGCCGATTCATCCCGTCCGTCTGCTGGTGCGAAAACTCGTAATGTGCAGATACTCTTTCGTTTTCACGCCTTGACGGCCGGGCGCTTCAACACCCAAAACGGCGAACTTATTTTTTTCGTGAACAATTAGAATATCAACCCCCGATGTTGGTGTGCCGGTTAAGCCGGCGCACAACATCGGGGTAGACCTCGGATGCGCCTGCCTGGTAATTCTCAGCGAGCATGAGGGCTGCGGCAAGAAATAATGACCCAATCTGTTTTTCGGAAATACCGATATGGCCTATCATGGCAAAGCGCGAGGACAAGTGCCGCTCGATGCAGCCGTGGCCGGACCGCTTTTTATGTTGTCGGCCGCGCTCCTTTTTACGCTGCTCAACATTTTCATCAAACTCCTGGGGCCTCAGTTCAGGGTCTGGGATATCGGCTTTTACCGCTTCTGCGGGGGAGTCCTGGTGCTGCTGGCCGTTTTCGGGCGCCGGCGAAATCCATACAGGGGCTTCAACATTCGTCTGCTCGTCATAAGAGGGTGCACCGGGTCCGCCGCATTCATCTGCCTGGTGACGGCGATCCGACTGTTACCCGTGTCCACCGCTCTGGTCATTTTTTATTCCTTCCCTGTTTTTTCCGCCTTTTTTTCTTTCCTGATCTACGGGGAGCGGATCGGGCGGTACGAGATCGCCTGCACCCTCGGGGTGCTGATCGGGGTCGGGATTCTTTTTGATTTTCAGCTTGCGGGCGGACTTCTCGGTCAAGCCGTGGCGCTTTTGGGCGGCATATTCGCAGGGCTTACCGTGACGCTGATCCGGTCTCTCCGAGTAAACAACGGCCCGGTCATCATCTATCTCTATTTCTGCACCATGGGAACCCTGGTGACACTACCGAAGTTCGCCCTGCACCCGGTTTGGCCGGCGACCCCCATGGAATGGGTCATGATCCTCGGGATTATCTTTTCTTCGGCGACGGCCCAGCTCCTGATGAACCAGGGTTTTTTTTATTGCCGGGGCTGGGAAGGCGGTGTCTTCATGTCCAGCGAGGTCGTCTTTACCGCCGTCGTCGGCATTGTTTTTCTGGGGGATCCTGCCACCTGGCGTTTCTGGGCCGGGGGCCTCATGATCCTGGCAAGCGGGATCGCCATGAACCGGTTAAGGACCAACAGGAGTTCTGCTGATGAAGGTGGTTCGTGATTCCTTGAAGGGTCGGGGTTTATTTTTCTGCAAAGCTTTAACACGAAAATAACACTTGGCGATATAAAGCTTTGTGTACTTTTGTTTTCATCACCCTTGGTGGGGTGTACTGCTGGCTGTGGCTTTGGTTTCATACGGCGCAGAACTCGGCGCTAAGCGGATCTAACCCCATCGCCGGCCCGGTTTTGAAAAAAAGGTTGCTACCGGTTAAAAGCCTCGGAAGCGTTCAGCGTGTGTTTTTGCAAGCGATGGGGCAAGGTCCGCTATGCGCCTCAAACAGCTGCGCCTGCTTCAACCGAAGCCTCAGCCGGCTTCCATCGGGGCATGACAGGGCGCTGAAACGAAAGAACCCATAATTTTCATGCACCGTGGCGGCCCGCAGGGCCATGAGCGTTTACCTTATGGATACTCCCTGATAGTTCGATTAATTAAGGTATTCCGGCAATTCACTGATGGCACGGAAGAGTGCCGGTGTTTGGAATGGATTTTGCATCTCCATCCGTCGACACGTCGCGGAGGACACTATGGTGAATAAAAATGGGATGACGATTAGAGACTATTTGGCCCGTCACGCCCTTTCTAAGGACCTCTTTAAACAGTGGAATGCGGCTCTCAAGGGGCCGCGAGACGGCACCAATCCGTTTGCCCGTCTTCTCAAATCCAGTCTGTCCCATAGCGCCCGGAAGGTGAACCGAGCGAGCGCCGGGCTGACGGCCGCGGATTATTTGGCGAATCCGATTTCCGCGCGCGTTCCCGTCGGGCAGGTGTCGCAGGATGATCTCCGGTCATCGATACCCCGTGATTCGGCACACCTTGCCGACAATTTACCTTCGGTGCCGGGTGCGCGTCCTCTTTTACCGACTTTCACATCCCCTAAGAATCGAGACGATCGATCGTTGCCTGTGTCTGATCGGCCAGGCAGGAACAACGTCATTCATGCTGATGCGGGTGAAAAAGAGACCATTGAGACATGCATTCAGAAGGCCGCCCAAAAATATGGCCTGGCCCCGGAATTGATCAAGGCCGTCATCAAAGCCGAATCCGGTTTCAGGGTCGATGCCATTTCGGTGGCCGGAGCCCAGGGCCTGATGCAATTGATGCCGGCCACCGCCAAAGACCTCGGAGTGACAAATCCTTTTGACATACGCCAGAACATTGACGGTGGAACCCGTTATCTCCGTCAAATGCTCGATCTTTTCGACGGTAATACCCGCCTGGCATTGTCGGCCTATAACGCGGGACCCGGCAATGTGCAAAAATATGGCGGCGATGTTCCTTTCCCCGAAACCCGGCGTTACGTGGCGCGAGTGCTCGCGACGGTCAGGGATTTTACGTGACGATTTCTTCAAAACCAAAGGCACCGCATTTCTATATTTAACGGTTGACACGATCACACCTTTTTGGCAGATATACGCCTTAAAAAAACACGGCAACGTATATCGCCATGGACAGCCCGCCTCATATCTCAAAACAGCTGCGCACGATTCTGCTTGAAACCGCTTCTGAGGAAAAGGTTGATGCTCACCTGCAGGTTTTCTACCAGGAATCGGCGCAGCACCGTTTTAGGCCGCTGCCGAACAATTCCAAAGAACTCAAAATGCTCGATTCTGTGGCCGCGCTGATGGGCATTTTTTACCGTGCTTAGAGACGGCGGCGAGTTTCAGCCGTCTTTCGAAACCGTTCATCCGGGCGGAGGTGCCCACCTTTTTTCCTTATTACATTCTATTTTCGTGTTAAAACCATGAGATCGCTTAAAAGTGACCATTCAACGAGTCTCTGCTGAGCTGAATTCTCTAATCCCGTGCCAATCACCTCCACCTCAGAAGCAGGCTGCGCATCAATAGGCACCATGACGGCACCTTGAGAATAAAACCGGCCTCGAAGAGATCCAAAAATC
>JBATHN010000787.1:0-4571 GCA_049666885.1 Desulfobacterales bacterium | reverse complement strand
CGCGCTCGGCATCAATGGAATGGTCGGTTTTCATTCGGTCGATCATTTGTTGGATGGAAAGGGACTCACCTTGACCCCTGGACGCATCGGCCGGGAAAAACCAGTTAAAACAGGAGAGAACGTTGTTCAACACTTGTTGTTCGGGGTAAATCACAATAAAGCCAAAACGCTCTGCCAGCTTGTTCCATTGGGTTCGCTCGGCATATTCATTGGCGTTTTGGGTGCAACCATGCAGCACGACCACCAAGGGCGCATTATCAGGCACATTCGCCGGTGCATACATATACATTTTTAAATTACCGGGATTACTCCCAAAGGCAGTGACCTCGGTCAACTCTGTTTTGGGCTTGGGCGTCCACCAACCCATGGCTCCAGCCGTATGGCCGGCACAGGTTATAAAAATCAGGATCAAGGCAACCTGAGCCAGTACCCGAGGCTTTTTTCTTCTGCTAAAGCTATGGTTTCTTATCATGGACAGCTCTCTTATTGATCAGTCTTTCACCCCATGTAATGGATTGGTTGGCACTGGGTTGGGTAAGACTCCTCTGTATGGCCGGATCCACGGTGCTGATGTCAAATGTTAGGGGCGGTTCTTCAGTTCCTCGATATCCGCCTTTATTTCTTCGACGAGTTCTTCCAGAACCTTTTTCTGAACAGTCCTTCGTAGTTTTCTGACTTCGGCCTCTGACAGGATTATTTCCTGTTCAAGGCCCATTATTGTTGGAACGGTATCATGGTTTGCCACCTCCTGTAATGGAAATATTAAGGATTTCATTGCGGATATTTTACTTTATCAAGGAGTAGCACTTGTCAAATTGCCCGAATCTTTCAGATATTGTGTAAAATATGAAATATTCAGCCGATTTCTTCATTCCGTATCCGGTTAATTTCATTCAATAAATTGTCGATAATTTCGTAGATCTGACAAGCCCTGCGGCGTAACGATTTCAAACTGTAACCTTCGTCGTGATCACCGCGCCGGCGAATTGGGGGTCTACGGTAATTTAAGGCTATCGTATATAATGGACGCAATACCTGACTCGGACAGCCGCGATATGGCCAGCCGATCTGATTCATACGATCTTTGACTTGACTGAAAGGGACAAATCTTTTTCGACTATATGCAATAGGTCCACAATCCATGCAGCATTGACCGTATCTAAAGAGGTTGAATGCTGCCGTTAAAAATGTGTTTTTAGTACGCCGACCACTTAATCCTGGCAGCTTGCGATTAAGGTTCAAAACATATTCGTCTTCCAGAAATTCTCCATAGCGTGTAACATTCACAATGCGGTTTCGGAGACCGTTGAGCGTTCTCCACTTCTCGGATTCATCAAGTCCCCATCGGCCCTTTTTGACTTTTCCATATTCATCATACTCAAGTTGGGTCCGATCAAAAAGAAGTTCATGAGCACCAAGCTTGAGCCAGTAAAAATTAAGGACCATTTTCATTGCAAAAATTTCAATGGATTTAACCCGAGGTTAGGTCGAGATTACCCCGCGATTACCCCGGAACCAAAAATGGTAAAAATATTACTAACTATATCAATATATTATATACTTCGCAATGGGTTCGATTCGCATACATCGCATCCATATCCCATCTTTTCAACTCCAGTTGTAACTAAGAGGAATCACCACTATACATAACCATTTGATAATCTTTTGGATTAGGAGCAGAGGTTCCTCTTGACATGCCATCCGAACTTGATAGTATTACCAACATAAACAAATAAGTGAAGGTGATTTTATCAAAACATCGGGAAAGATATATGAGCAGGGCTCCCGATTTGACAGGGCAGTCGCTTTCTTCAGGAAACACGGCGGTATCCTGCGCACATCTCAGGCGCTGCATGCGGGCATTCATCCGAGCACGCTATATGCCATGCGTGATGACGGAACGCTGGAAGCAATCAGTCGTGGTGTATATCGTCTTGCCGACAGCGAACCGCTGGGAAATCCTGATCTGGTAACCGTAGCAACCCGAGTTCAGGGTGGTATTGTCTGTCTGATCTCTGCGCTTGCGTTTCACGAAATCACGACACAGATACCCCACGAGATCCACGTGGCTCTCCAGCGTGGGGCGGAGATACCACGGCTGGACTATCCGCCAATAAGACTCTATTGGTTTTCAGATAAGGCCTATAGTGCCGGCGTTGAGACTCATGAACTCGACGGTGTAAGCGTGCGTATATACAACCCCGAGAAAACGCTTGCCGACTGTTTCAAGTTCCGCAATAAAATCGGTCTCGACACGGCGGTGGAAGCGGTTCGGTTTTATCGCGAACGGAGAAGCGTCAATGTGGACGCTCTCATGCGGTATGCGGCAATATGCAGGGTGGAAAAAGTCATGCGGCCCTATCTGGAGGCCATCCTGTAATGGCTAAAAGCATTGCAAATCTTCCCGCGTCGGTGCATCAGCTTCTGCTTAACAAGGCCAAGGAATCGTCCCGTCCCTTCAACGAACTCCTGCAATACTTTGCCATTGAACGATTTATTTACCGACTGTCCAAGAGCCCCCATGCAAATCAGTTCATCCTCAAGGGAGCCCTTATGTTCTCTGCTTGGTGTGGACCTGCATCACGTCCCACTATGGACATAGACCTTTTGGGAAAAATCGATAACCAGCTCGACACAATCACCGCTGTCATGAAAGACGCTTGTCTGACAGATGTGGAACCTGACGGTATGTCTTTCAATGCCGAAACAGTGCAAGCCGTTAGGATAACGGAAGATGCTGAATATGAGGGCGTCCGTGTGCGCGTGCGCGGCAGCCTGGGCAAGGCCCGAGTTTCGATACAAATCGATATTGGATTTGGGGATGTCATTGTACCAAATGCCAATCCGGTGTCCTATCCTGCAATTCTCGACTTTCCGGCACCTGAATTAAAGGGTTACACCATGGAGAGTACGATCGCGGAAAAATTCCAGGCCATGGTCAAGCTCGGCGTCCTGAACAGCCGCATGAAGGATTTCTACGACATTTGGTTTCTATCCCACACGTTCAATTTCAAAGGCGTGATCCTTGGTGAGGCGATTGAAAAGACATTTGAGAAAAGGAACACACCTGTCAATCTGGAAGCCGCTCTATTCGACCCTTCATTCGGTATGGATAGGGACAAGAATGTTCAATGGCAGGGTTTCATCAAGAAGGCCAAGCTGATCGGCGCACCGGACACGTTTGAGGAAATCGTTGCCGCTGTGAAACTTTTCCTCGAACCTCTCGCGGCAGAAATAGCTAAGCGAAAATCGTTCAACAATATCTGGACTGCTCCCGGACCATGGCGATGACATCGCAGGTACCATAAGGAGGGCTTTGATCCTTGGCCTATTCAGCTCAAAAAGTGTGGGGAAAGTGTGGGGAAAATTGTCGAAAATCTGCTAAAGTGTGGGAAATCAGCCAAAATGTGGAACTTCGGCATGCAACAATATCAATATGTTAAGCGATTTGAGGAGGTTAGGAAGCTCAGGGTAATTGACTGAAAATCCCCGTGTCGACAATTCTTTTCTTTTGTACTTTCCATAATCGATTAACATGCTATTTTGCAGACCTAACACATCAAGATGATTTAGGGTTTTTGTCCCAGAAGGGTTTGTATGTCTGCCACATGGCCGAGGTATCTTGAGAGCCGAATCCTTGGACCCGGGCCATTTGGTTGATCGTCTGAATTAATTGTCCCAGGATTGGAGGAGCGCCGTTTTCACTGGCCATGCGCACAGCGAGACCAACGTCTTTGCAGAGCAGGTCAATTGAAAAAGTCGGCCGATGATAATTTTCGTCAACTATATTTCGACCCAATTCTATGAACAGATTACTCACAGTCCCAGCTCTACTATCAATAATGGTTTCGTAAAGCAGATTGGGCGAAATCCCAATATGGCTCGCGATAGCCATCATTTCCGCTGTCATAGCGTTGATGGCTGAAAACATGAGTTGGTTGAGAAGTTTGATTTTGTTTCCCATTCCTGATTCGCCCACGGGAATAATCCTACCTGAAAAGGTCTCAAGAACCGGGCGGCAGCGTTCCAGAGTTTCCTGTTCGCCTCCGATCGGCAGAGCCCAGTGACCAACTGCGGACGGACGACCCAATACCGGTGCATCCAGATACCCTATCTTCTTTTTCGCGGCCAGAGCTGCCATCGCCTCTGTGGTTCCAGGGTCAATTGTACTGTGATCCACAATGACGGCACCCGGAGATGCAGACTGTAACAAGCCTTCCTCTCCGCTTACGCAATCAATTACCTGCATGGGACCGGGTAAAAACATCAGGATGATAGAGCACGTTCCTGCCAGATCGGCTGGACTCGCAGTCGGTGACGCGCCCATTGTTAATGCTTTGTCAATTGTCGATTTCGTGACATCATATACATACAGGGGATAGCCTGCTTCGAGAATTTTGCCGCCTGCCTCGCTTCCCATCACTCCAAATCCGATTAACCCAACCGGTTCCATAATTACCTCCGATAAAAGAGACTGTCTCTGTCTTCCTTTAAAGCCTTATCAAATTGGATGGAAAAAAGGTATGCGTTCACAGGGCACCGCATCTGCTTTGTTTTCGGGCACTTGAAGT
>JBATHN010000786.1:0-6693 GCA_049666885.1 Desulfobacterales bacterium | reverse complement strand
AAACAGCAATCTAAAATCGTCGTTGCTCCCTGCATCTGCCGCAAAGAGCACCAGATGATTGGTGAGGGCTGCGATAAACCCATGGAAACCTGCCTTGTTTTCGGCGGCGGTGCTCACTTTTATGAGGGCAATGGTATCGGACGCACCATTTCCCATCAGGAGGCTTTGGATATCTTGCAACAGGGCATCGAAGCCGGTCTCGTGCTGCAACCGGGCAATGCCAAAAAGCCGGCAAACATCTGTATGTGTTGCGGTTGTTGCTGCCAGATCCTCAAAATGTTAAAGCGCTCTGCTAAACCAGCCAAAATCGCCTGTACCAGTTATTATGCGGTAGTGGATCAGGAGAGTTGTATTAATTGCGGTATTTGTGAAGATAAATGCCAAATGGAGGCCATTATCATCGACGAGTTCGCCCGAGTGGATCTGGACCGGTGTATCGGCTGCGGGCTTTGTATCCCAACCTGCGATGTTGAGGCCATCCGTCTTGAGGCCAAAGGCGAGGATAATCAATGGGTGCCCCCGGCCAATGTCTTTGGCACATACACCAATATTGCCAAAGAGCGCGGCAAGATTTGATACAGGAGCTCGGTCCATGATGATCTGCAGGCGATGGGGTTCCGACGTTATGGTTAGAGCAGCTGGTATGTATCACACGCCTTAACAACTTATGATTAATGTGCTACCTGCTAAACCCATTCAAGATCCAAACTGATTTTTGTTTACCAAACTTTATCTGTATAAATGGTTTTAATTTAGATAGTTGGTCTACTGGCAATCTGGCTGCAATTTTCCGACCAACCATTTTTGTCATCAATCTGCAAATTTCAATATTTTTGCGCTCAATAAAATTTGTTTAGATTTTAATAACGTCAAAGCGTCGAATAAGGTAATAAGCCCACTGCCAAGGAATTATCCCCATTAAAATGAATAGATTACCCTATTGAATTTGACCTATAATGACAATATGAATCAAAGCATGAAAATATGTAGTAACTTATCATCTCATGCTGATTCGATATTCGCTTGACCCAATTCGAATGTTAAAGCCCCACTAAACCAATTCTCACATCTTCTTGCTGATCAAAACCTCATTGCACCGCAAACTCTGTCTCTGTTTTAAACTCATCCGGAATCACCAAAGTACCTCCATATACACAGGATTTTGATGGGTGGACTGCCTTAAAGAAAGCTGTTTATCGAAGGCACACTGAGATTGTCCAAACCTTATCTCATAGATATGATATTTGACAAAAAATATCCGATAAAATATTGTTGAAATCAAAGAACACCCTCCCTCTATTTTTGTTAAAAAAAATGGACTTTAGAATGATACTCAAAAAATTCACAGTCCTTATTTCATCACTGCTTTTTCTTTATTCACCTGTCGCCCTGTCCGCTGAAAATCGGGGTATAAAACTTCATGTTCAGCGTCTTGCTCTTGTTATTGGCAACAGCGCATACCAAACGGCACCGCTTAAAAATCCTTTAAACGATGCCGAAGATATGGCGGTAAATCTCAAAAATTTGGGCTTTGAAATTATTATCAAGAAAAATGCAGATCAGAGAACAATGGAAGACACCATAAGGTATTTCGGCAAGCAATTGAGAAATGGCGGTGTCGGATTATTTTATTTTACCGGGCATGGTATGCAAGTCAATGGTCGCAATTATCTTATTCCGATTGACGCTAAAATTGAATCAGAGGCGGATAAACCAGAAATTCCCCCGGAAAGAGTATCTGAAACTCAAGTGGCTGCAATTTCTGATGATGACAAGCGTAATATTGAACCATGGACTGGAATCTGGAGTGTCGATGGCGATATTTATACCATCGGACAATGGGCAATGAAACAAACGAATAAAACAGTCGTATCTACTAGGGATAGTTTATATGAATTAAGCGGCATGGTTCGAGGAAATCAATTAAAAGGAACGGTTTTAGGGGATACTGGATACTACCCTTTTATCATAACCATTTCTTCAGATGGTCGGTCATTTGAAGGAACAATAAAGAGCGTTCGGCCCGGGCATTTAAAAGGAAAAAGGAAGGAATAAATCTTACAGAAGGATATGGTACATATTTTTTTGCATATGCGACGCATTATCCAAATTAAAAACGTGGATCTCCGTAATCTAAAAATATATTTTATATAATCGTTTTTCATTTGGTTGGTATAAACCTGCCTTTAGATGGGAAAGAAAATGAATTGGTGTCGGCTATCCATTAGAATATCGACAATCGCTATTCTACATCTTTCAATTATCTTTTTGGTCCTTCCTCTCCAACTTTTCGCTGAACCGGATAATAATGAAAATATAGCTTTGCTGTGGTCGTTCGGTGCCTTGATAGGAGCTGAGCACGACCAACGACTGATCTTTATTCATAAAGACACTGTGTTGCATACAGGTAATAAAATTAAGTTTTTTGTACAGCCACTTAATGAGTGTTTTATTTACCTCCTCCACTTTAATGCCCAGGGTGAATTGTTACTGCTTCTTCCCTCCGATCTATCATCCGAACATGTTGTCACTGGGTCGAAATATTTTGTTCCAACTGAAAATCTATGGTTTAAACTAGATGAGGAAACCGGCATTGAACAATTTTTCCTACTAGCCTCCGCAAAGAAGCTTGAAAAGCTCGAATCGCTTTATCTAAATTACTCTGAATTAATTAATAATTTAGAAATAAAAGCATCCGCGCTATCCATCCTTAATGAAATAAAAAATTTGAAACATCAGCATAGCACCCTCACTGCTGCTGCAGAACGCCCGGTGCGATTAGGCGGGAGCTTTCGCGGTATCGAAAAAGATGAGAAAACCTTAATTCCTGATATTTCCAAATTTGCAATTGAAATATCGGCGTTAAATTTTTACAGTAGGACATTCACGATTGATCATCGACAATAAAATCGCGCGCAAAGTAACTCTCTTATGGATCGGTTGCGCCTTCCTCGCCGCCCATCTATTATTTCTCATATTTCCTAACGTTTTCGAAGCATGGAACGAGCAAACCACAGATCGAATATTATCTTTGAAGGCAAAATCGAAACGCTTCCGCTCCAGTTATGATGGAATGGTTGTACACGTCGATTTGAACAACACGAGCCTGCATGCTCTTGACAACTACTATCTGGATCGTAGTCACCATGCTCAGGTTATCCGCAATTTGGCAGCAATGAACGTTCGTATCCAAATGTATGACTTTATCTTTGCAGGACCTACGGATAACGAAAAAGACAGTAAACTAATCAGAGCGACCAAACAGGCTGGGAATGTATATTTCGGTATGGCATTTCGGCTTAAATCATCTAAAAGTTCCCAAAATGACCTCTCCGGCGATGAAACGATTCTAAAGAGCTTAGATAATACAAAATGGCAAATAGAAAACAACCGTGGCTCAGAGCAGTTTTATGTAGGTGATATTCCACTGTTGACTTTTTCCCAGCTAGCTGACGTTTCACCTGGTACCGGGTATTTAAATCTAAAACCTGACACGGATGGTGTTTTTCGGCGCCTACCGCTTCTTGTCCGGTACAATGATGCATTTTATCCATCCTTTTCGTTAAAAATTGTTTGTGACTTTCTAAATGTCAAGACTCGAAAGGTGAAAATCGAACCTGGAATCATAATGCTAAAAGAGGCTCAATATCCAGGATTGAAAGAAAAAAAGGATGTCGCTATCCCCATTGACAAACATGGTAACATGCGGATCAACTTTGTAGGACCTTGGGAACGCATGAGGCACTATAATTTTTCTGATGTATACCTAGCCGATGATGATGGTGACAAATTAAAACATTGGCGAGAAGAATTATCAGGAAAAATTGTGTTGGTATCGAATGTTTCTACTGGCTCTGCCGATGTGGGTCAAGTACCGACGGATGCCAATTATCCTTTAAGTGGAGTCCATGCAAACGCGGTCTATACCATACTCACAGGATCTTTTTTTAAAGAGCCTCCGGCGTTTTTAATACTTCTTATCGAAATCGTAATCCTTCTTGTCATGACAATCATGTCTTTCCATCGGTCTGCGCTATTTTTCACTCTTGGTAGTCTCTGGACCGCAGGAACCTATCTTGCCATAGTCGTTCTTTTCATCATGGTTAAAAATATACTCTTTCCCATTATCAGACCCTTGTTGCTGATATTATTTTCCACGATTATTTTACACATGGTGAGCGCGATAGAAAATGCTCGCATCCATGCTGATATAAAAAGAGCAAAAGAAGTCGCGGAAAGAGACTTAGAAATTGGACGAAAAATTCAATCCGGTTTTTTCCCCAAATCCCTTCCTTTACTTCCCGGATGGGAATTTGTAGCCTATTTCAAGCCAGCGCGGCAGGTTGCCGGGGATTTTTATGATGTATTCAGGCTGAGAAACGGTAAATTTATTGGTATTGTCATCGCAGATGTATGCGATAAGGGCGTGGGGGCCGCATTATTTATGGCTCTAATACGCAGTCTTGTTCGGGCATTTGTAGTTCAAGGATTCGATGACTTGAGTGACCCCGCGAAAATATCGAGTGATCCTACGGCTGCATCTCTTATCCGTATGATACAACAGACAAACAATTATATCGCTAAAACACATGAGGACGATAACATGTTCGCGACCCTGTTTCTTGGAATACTAAATCCGAAAACGGGATTGTTGAAGTATATCAATTGTGGCCACGAGCCTCCGGTTATTGTGGCGAATGGAACAATGCAATCCCAATTGAAGCCGACTGGGCCAGCTGTCGGGATGATGCCGGATCTTGACTTTCGGGTAAAGGAAAAACAATTTGACAGTGGCGACATGCTTTTTGCATTTACTGATGGATTAACCGATGCAGAAGATGAAAATGGAAAGATGTTTACCCGAGAACGGCTATTAAAAGTTTTCGTAAATGCCAATGGAACAGCCGAGAAAAGGGTAGAAATAATCAAGACTGAATTATTCGACCACATCGCTGGAGCCACTCAGTTCGACGATATAACTATGTTAGCTGTCAGACGAGATTGACATTTTGGTTATATTAGCACCAAATACGGTCATTAGTATTGCATATACTAACCATACAAATCTATCGGTTACAACGGCATTAATTGATGTTTTGGTTGTATTTTTTTAAAAAATAATATCTTACTCTATTTAGGCATAAGCTCATAATAAGTTTAAAGCTTCCTGGAGAGGCTCGAAATATTAAGGATTGATTTTCATCCTTTTATGAACAGGTACAGAATCATCAGCTATATATGATATTTTTAAATAGTTTCCTTAAAAAATCTTAAGGAAAAACCAATGAAAGAATGTAATAGCATAACAAGGCCACATGAGATAATCTTATTCGTTCTATTAGTCGCGTATGGATGCACATCGCCTGTCTTAAATATGCCGGAATCAATGCCTGATGTTATTAAAGAATACAAAAATATTACTGTACGATCAAATGTTCCATATTTAATAAATTCCGGCATCCACATTAGGAAAGGAGACCTTTTTTCGATATTAGCAAAGGGCCAGATAAAACGGTATCCACATTCAGATCTTTGGCAGGGACCTGGTACAAGATTAGCCATGACAATTGGCGGGAATATTGTAACGCATAATGGCTATGATACAATAAAATCAGAATTTGAGGGAGAGATAAAACTTGGGGTGGTAGATGGCCCATTTGATTACAGGCGCGGCCAAGCAGAAAAACCTGAATGGTACAAAAATAATTTTGGTTATTTTGATGTTGATTTAATTGTTTGGCAAACAAAGAGTTATTCTCAAATAGCAGAATTTTTATCTGATATGCAAAAAGAAGACCCTGACAACATAATAATTAAATCTGCTTTTGGTTATTTAAATCAATATGAAAAAATTGAATTGGCTCGAAAGGAAACTTCAAATGAAATAGAAAAAAATAGAAAGCTATTGCATGAACTTAAAGATAAATCTCAGGCACAAGAAAAGCCATTAAATTGGTCCGCCCGCCATAACGAAAAAATTACTGAGGTTGAATCCAAACTGGCACAATTGATTAAAAATCTTGAACAACTCGATGAAATGAAAAAGCAGTTGGATGAAGAAAGAAGAAAAGCAAATCGCCTCTCTATAAAACTTAAAAAAAAGAAAGAAAAAGAAAGGCAACTTTTGACGCAAATTGCAAGGTTTCCACAGCGCCCTGCGGGGCTTCTCATTTCATCACCAGAAGACGGCAATAGAACTGAAGGTGCTAATGTATTACTAACTGGTGTTGCTGAAGATGAAAATGGTCTGAAACGAATAAAAATTCTTCTAAATAACAAGTTATTAGACATATTATATGAACGAGGCAATAATGTTAGCGAAAAAGCATTCCCCAAGCGGTTTTATCTTAACAAAATGATTCCTTTAGCAGTAGGTGAGAACCGAATTAACACAATGGTTATTAACATGGAGGGTCTTCTATCTGAAAGGATATTGACAGTTTATAGAGTTAAAAAAAGGAGAAGGGTGTGGGCAGTTATTGTTGGAATTAACGATTACGATAAGATACCGAAACTGAAATTTGCGGTTAATGATGCTAAATCGTTTTATGATTTATTGGTAAATTTTAACCAAATACCAAAGGAGAATGTGAAACTGATTGTCAATGAAAAAGCCACTCTTAAAAACTTAAGGAGCATATTAGGAACTGATTTAAAAAGCAATGCTGGAAAAGAAGACATGGTTCTCATTTA
>JBATHN010000785.1:0-2189 GCA_049666885.1 Desulfobacterales bacterium | reverse complement strand
ATGGCGCGCTGGCGTACGAACCTTTTTATTTTTATGTCCCGCAACGCAGCCGATGCCACCTCGTTTTTTAATCTTCCAGCGGACCAAACGATTGAAGTCGGCGTTCGGCTGGAAATTTGACACGCCTCTTTATTGCCGATTTTTTATTTTAGGGAGTAGTTACTCTTTTTGTAATTTTTTCGGAGGGACCAGGCCATGACGTTAATAGAATAATTTGTATAGCAGAACCCTCAGAGGCTATGATAACGATAAGTGGCTATCGAGGGATGTGATAAAAAATGAATGTTGAGTCCCCTAAAAGAACTGACGTGCGCTTAATCCTTTTAAACTCCAAGCACGGGCAGTCGCAAGGCGAAGAAATCGCCAACAGCATCAGCCACGGCATAGGGCTGGTCGGAGCGCTCATCGGAACGCCATTTCTCATTATGCATGCAGTACGGCAAGGGGATGCCGGATTCATTGTCGGTACGAGTGTTTTCTCTATGTCCATGATCCTTCTTTATCTTGCATCCACGCTCTACCATGCATGGCCAATAGGCAAGGCCAAGCGCTGTTTTCGGATCATCGAGCATTCCGCGATCTTTATTCTTATCGCCGGCACGTACACGCCGTTAACCCTTGGTATACTTCGTGGTGCATTCGGCTGGACGCTTTTCGGGGTTATTTGGGGTCTTGCAATAGCCGGGGTAGCGCTGAAGGCTTTCTATAAAACCGCACATCCCATTCTTTCCACCTGCCTTTATCTGTTGATGGGGTGGCTACTCGTGATTGCGGTAAAGCCTTTGTTTGCCAGGATGCCTACAGCCGGCCTGTTCTTATTGTCTGCGGGAGGTTTGTCGTACACCGCCGGTGTAGCATTTTTTGCAACCGATTCGCGGGTACCATATGGCCATCTGATCTGGCATCTATTTGTTATTGCCGGCACCACATGCCATTATTTTTTAGTCCTTTGGTATGCGGCCTGACAATCAATTTGGACGAGAGTGCACATCATGAGATATTGTTATCTTGGATATTCTGGATTGTTGTTGTCTTGTATTACGATTGCAACAGAGACCTTTGGGTCCGTGTATTTACTATCACGAGCGTTAGTGACTCGTTCGCTACTTATACGTAAACAGACCCATTTGAAAATCGGCAGCCGGTTTTCTCAGTTGAGCCTATAGCCTAATTTTGCATGCGTGACGATGCTGGCTATTAGTCTGGTTCTGAGAATTTTTCCATTAACTTCTGAAATTCGGCGTTTTGCTTATTGATCAGATCTTGCAAAACATCGAGCGCCTGACCTGGATCGATGCCAGGATTTTTGAGGAGGTCTCGCAGGCGCGAGATGGTCTCTTCTTGCGCCTCGATCTTTTGCTTGAGTACCTGATTTTCTTCCTCTAAAATCTGGTATTCATCCTTTGAAACCCATCCCATGATGCTAAAGTAATCACCAAAGGATTTCTTGAAATCCGCCGCTGCCTTTTTCCATGCAGCACTGCTTTCCGGGGCGTCCTGACTCTGCTCTTCGAGGCCGTAGTATTTTTTGAACAGTGCGGTCAATTCGTCAACACCGCTGAATCCCCCGTGGATCCAGCGGGTGACGTCTTCGAGTTGTTTCTGGCCTCTGGCAACAGAGAGAAGATAATTTCCCCAGAATTCCAGGAATTGTCGGTCCATGAGAGAATCCTCGGCTGGTAAAAATGAACTACTTGGATTTCGATTTTTGGGCAGCGTCGAAAAATTCCGCCACTTTCTTGTAATTGTCGTCAGCGGTTTTTTTGAAATCCTGGCACCCTTTATTATAGGCATCGACCCAATTCTGAATGAGTTTTTTGCCTTCTTCGGGAACCCCGGTGGCCTGTGTCAGGAACGTGTTCACCATTTTTTCATTCTGTTCGCCGATTGTCAACATGGCTTTGAAACTGTTGTCAAAGGCCGTTTTGTTGAAGTCGAGCATTTGCTTCAGCATTTGATTGGGATCGAGCATAATTGCCTCCTTTTTGATAATCAACTGTTTTTGCGATGTCGCAAAGGGGTAGAGCATTTGTTCAGCTGTCAGTCCGTGTGAAGCTGCAGGTTAACTCCGGCTATCAATAGGCAGGCCGCATCCATCCCGTGTTCTTGTCGACCAGAATCTTATCTGCCAGGGAATTGTCTTTGGTAACGACATCAGCTTCGAAATTCTGGCCTGCATCTTTTATGTC
>JBATHN010000784.1:0-3415 GCA_049666885.1 Desulfobacterales bacterium | reverse complement strand
CCAGGGAGGAAATCACTCTTATCGGTTTTGTAGATCCGCTGGATGACGACGATGACAACACCGGCGTCAAAATTTCGACCGATAATGATGAATACATCGTCGAAATGAACCTGACCGGAAAAAAGCTACTGAATATGATAGACGAAGAGATTCAAGCAACCGGAAGAGTCTCGCTCGATTCGAATGGCGCAAAAATATTCGACGTAACGAATTTTGATTATGCGCCGTATGATGAAAACGACGATGACGCCGAACAGTGAGAAAAACAGCCGCCGCCATTGGAATCCCAATGCAGTGGCCCTGATCGTCTCACCCCGGAAGGCGTCGGTCGTTACGCGTTAACCTGAAAGAATCCGTCAGAAAAAACAGAGCCGATGAAGCCACGCCCGAGCACGGATTCAATATCCTGCTTCGGGAAAGTTAGAGCAGTGATGGACGCCGCCGTTGGCGCTTCAGGCTGAATCCGACAATAAAGCCAAACAGGAGAACTCCCGAACCGGCTAAAAACCATTTGATAGCATAGCTGCGCGTGAGCTTAGCCACCTGCTCATCGAGTTGGCTGGCTTTGCGGGTTTCTTCATCGAGACGGGCGGCCGTCTTCTCGTATTTGGCCTTCAGTGCCAGAAATTCACCCGATTCCGATTTGAGTGTTTCATATTCTGTGCGGATCTGGTCCAGGCCTTTATCCGTTGATGCAAGAGCGGTGGACAATTTCTTGTTTTCGCCCTTTAGCTTTTGGTTTTCCTGGAGCAAGGCTGCGTTCTGCTCCATCACGCTTTTCTGTTTCTCTTCCAACCTTTCCAATTTAATCTTGCTGGTCGGTTCAGGCGTCAGGTAGCGGGTCAACACCCAGCCGTCTTTTCCATTTGACGTCCGTACGTGTGCCCATTGGTCTTTCATTTCAAGGACCTCGAGCCGCTGACCGGACTGGAGGAAACTCAGTATCTTATGATCAAGACTCTGGCCGGTACGAAGGGTAATTTCGACGATATCGTTCACGTACATCGTGGTGGCATGAACCGGAACGGCGAACAGCAGCAGGCAAATTCCGAAAAGAACGAGACGTTTCGTTAGCGGCATCATCATCAATACTTTCCTCAAAAGGTTACTGGGGTTGAGATATCACGTGGTTTATAGAATCTCATAAATAGAGCCGTCCTTCAAGCTTCTTTTATATCGGCTAATGAACACTTTAGCAATACCTGAGGCCGACGAAGTGTTTCAGGAAGCGTCACGAGGGGCCGTATAAAAGAACAGGTCTCCAGAGCGGGCAAGAAGAAACGGGGCAGCCATAAAGCGCAGTTCTGCGCCGGTTGTCAGCCGTTGCGGTTCCGCATTGAATGTTCAGGCAATTTTTGCTTATAATGACCCGGCATGGCATCCACCGCCAACCATTGCCGAGGAGATTCGATGGAAAAACAGATTTATCAATACTTATCGGGCATGCCTCACTTTTCTTTCCTGCCCAAGGAAGAACGCGAAAAAATAGCGGCCGCCGCCGCCGAAAAAAGCTTTCCCAAGGGCACAACGTACGCCTTTCAGGGCCAGTCGAAGATCGACAGCATCTTCATCGTGAAAAAGGGGGCTATTGCGCTTTTCGACGAGAAAAAAGGTGCCGAAAAACCGACCGGGTTCATCAAACCGGGTGAGGTTTTCGGCGGGATTACGATCCTGCTCAATGCGGGAATTTCCTTGAGAACCGCCGTCGTCGAGGAAGACTGCACCGGGCTCATCATTCCCAATGAAATATTCCTGGACCTGTGTACGCGTTACAAATCCTTTTACGAATTTTTTCTGGAAAATTACAGTCGGAATATATTCGATACGTCGCTGGCCTCTATCATCGAATTTGGTCAAGCCAAATACTTTCTGTCGCAACTGGTTCCTTTCTCGTTTTTACCGTCCGAGGAAATCGAAAAAATCGTGGCGGATTTGACCATGGTTCATTACCCCAAAGACACCATTTTGTTTGTGCAAGGTCGAACCCGCATCGGATATCTGTATATTCTCCAAAAAGGTTCAGCAGAACGGTATTATGAGGTAAAGAATAAAAAGACAATGAATGAAGTCCTGGGCGAAGGCGACATTTACGGCGGCATTTCGATTCTTCTGAACGACGGCATTTCAGTGCGCACGATGCGGGTGACGGATAAATCTTTCTTTTACCTTTTACCCAAACAGTTATTTCTGGACATCTGCAATCGTTTCGATGCATTTTCCGAGTACTTCACGGATACTTTTGGCCGCCGCATGCTTGAAAAATCATACGCGGTCATCATCGCTAAAACCCTACAATCACAGGAGGAAGGCCTCCAGTTTTTCAACCAGCCGGTGTCCAGCATATACACGCGTCAACCGGTTTTCGGCAGTATCGACATGACCATCCAGGAAGCCGCGCAATTGATGAGCCGGGAAAAAATCAGCTCGATATTTCTGAAGACGGCGACCGGCAAATGCGTCGGTGTGGTTACGGAAAAAGACCTCGCACTGAAGGTGATCGCGACCGCTCTGAACGTCAAACAACCGGTGATGGAAATCATGTCGTCACCGGTCCAAACGATTCCGGATCAAGCCCTGATTTTCGAAGCCCTCATGCTGATGATGAAAGCAGATATCCGCCACCTCGCCGTTATGGATGCCACAGAGAACGTAGTTGGAATCCTATCGAGTCGTGATCTTCTTTCGGCGCAAGGCCAGTCGCCGCTGTTCTTGCTGCGCGAAATTTCCGAAGCGAACAGCATGACGCAAATCATCGAGCACAATCGCCGAATTCCGCAACTGCTCCGCAGCCTGATCACCAGCGGCGCAAAAGCCCAAAACCTGACGCGTTTCATCACAGCAGTCTCCGATGCTATTCTCAATAAGGTCATGGCCTATACCCTGGACGAATTGGGAAAACCCCCCGCGCGGTTCGTGTTCATGATTATGGGTAGCGAAGGCCGTCATGAGCAGACCCTTAAAACCGATCAGGACAATGCCATTGTATACGAAGACGTCGATAAAAAGGACGAGCCTGCTGTCAGAGAGTATTTTTTGAAATTCGGCGAAAAAGCCTGCACCCTGCTGGATCAAGCCGGGTTCGAATTCTGCACCGGTGGCGTCATGGCACAAAATCCCAAATGGTGTCAGTCGTTGTCGACTTGGAAGGCCTATTTTTTAGCCTGGATTCACGCGGCCGAACCGGAGGATTTACTCCAAGCCAGTATCTTCTTTGATTTTCGCCACGGATTCGGGGAAACTTTTTTGATCGATTCCCTTCGGCGTTACCTTTTCGATTCTCTCGAGGGTTGGTCCGGTTTTTTTCGCCACCTGACAGAAAACGCCCTGCACTTCAAACCACCGATCGGGTTTTTTCGCAACTTTGTGGTGGAATCCAAAGGCGAGCACCGCAGCGCCCTGGACATAAAGAGTGCAA
>JBATHN010000783.1:0-5145 GCA_049666885.1 Desulfobacterales bacterium | reverse complement strand
TTTAAATGTTGAGCAAAACAAAGCGAGTAAGTCAACCTAGTCAACCACGACCTAAAGATTTCTAGTTCACCGGTTAAGAATGTTGTAGTTTAATCACTAATCAAGATTTGTTGGAGCCGTAAAAAGTCAGAACCTATAAAGGCGACAATTATGAGCATATGCTCTAAATAAGCCCCGGGTTTGTTAAAACAAATTTCCAACGATCGCTGGTCATCAAAGAATGCTCTTTGACAAATGAAAAATAGGTCCCCGGAGGGCTTTATGCTTCACAGAGACCCCCTGCCGGCATCAGTTTCGCTGCTCTTACGGCAGCTGCCCGAAAGATGTTCACCGCCAAGGCCTTTAAGGTCGCACAGAATTTGACAGCCTTCAGGCCCCGTACTCGAAGTTGTTTGACACCGGTGCGTCGGTTGTATTCAGACATGGTGGCTTCGACACCTGCTCGCCACCTGTAACGGTCTTTGAATTGGTCTGACTGCTCATATATTCTGCGCTTGGCTATGCGCATCTGTTTATCTGTGAAGCGAAGATAGTAGTGTTTTTTCCCTTTTTTAACGGGGCAGCTTGGCAGGTTGGGACAATTTTGACAATCCTGTGATGCAAAACCGATGCTGACTTTTTTTCTTTTTTTTACTTTCGCAGGGGCGCTGCCCCGAGGGCAGGCAACGACGTCGCCTTTTTCGGAAAACTTAAAATCAGCAAGGCTCAGCTTGTCCTCTTTCACTGAACCCATCGCAGGGGCAATCAGCTCTACCCCATGGTTCTTGGCGTGCTCACAGTTGTCATCACTGCCGTAAAGAGAATCGGCGGAGAGTTCTTTGGGCTTCAGACTGCGTTCTTCGACAGACGCGATTGCCGGAACAAGTGCATTGGCATCACTTTTATGGGCAGGCTCCACCTCGACATGTGTGATCAAGTTAAGTGATTCTTCTTTTTTGTCTTTGTCAGTGCAGTAGGTTTCCATGATCTGAACCTGGTAACCTTGCCCCTTGTGGCCACTGTAGGTTGCGTCCGGGTCAGAAGGATTTTGAAGCGAATCGGAAACGATCTCTTTGGGCGCTTTCAGCTCGAGCGGATTGTCTTTATCATCGGTTAGGTTGCACTGCTCTTTTAAAACCCTTTCAAGCATTTTGTAACTATACATGGCCGCCACTTCGGGGCAGCCCTTAAACTGCTGCACCAGGTCAAACAGATCTTTGCTGACTTCTGTGAGCGTTTTCTTCGATTCAGATGGCTTAACCTTTGAGAAACACCCCAGGGCGTCGTTGGAAAGATATTTATCGGAAACTTTTTCATCTATCGTGTCAAACTGACTTTGATGACTGCGCTTCATGTTTACTAAGAACTTGTGAATGCTTTCCGAGAAGATGCCGATTCGCCCCAAACGGCGCATGTTGGATTTGATGTGGACCGAGTCGATCCGCTGTTTATCGATGTTGACCTCGAAAACCTGCGCCAACTTTTGTGTGCCGGCATTGAAGATAGCCTCTTCCAGATTGTTTGATGCAACGATGTTACGGCTATTCCACAAGGTCTTCAGTGAAATGTATTTGGCACTGTCGGATTCTTCGGTGATGTTGAGGCCGTAGTGCCATTGAATATTAAAGGCATACTGCTGCACGGTTTCTTCATCGGTGAGATCGAATGCCTGCTGAAGAATGAGTGCACCCAGCATGGAATAAAGTTCCTTGGTCGGACGGCCAAACGTCTCGCTAAAATGCTTGCTGACCTTATTGACAGGGATTGACGCCAGTATTTGATGGCGAAACAGTCCCGGCCATCCAGACTCGAGCATCTGTCGTCTTCTGGGGGTCAGAAAATTCCAGGGATCGAAAATGTCGAGCTGATTCGGATTTCTTACCTTGATCATGATTTTGCCTTTAACCCTCTGATTAATTTGAGTTTTCTATACCAAAACGCAGAGTAAAAGGCAAGGGCTATTTTTCATTTTTTATAATTATTTCAAAAAGATATAATTTCGTGACTTTTTACGAAATTATCAGTCTTAGCTTTCTATCATTAACATGTTTCTCACCACGTCCTACCGCTCGACTGACTGAAGATTGATTCAGCCCGAGAATATGTGAAAGCTCACTTCCACTCATACCCAACTCCCGGGTCGCCCAGTAACACAATACACTCCGAGCCATAACCCGTTGCCGTTGTCTGCTCGGATTAAGGATATCCTGTCTGCTCAATGAAAACAAATCCGATACGCGCTCGATTACTTTTTCAATGTCATGCCCTTGCTCCCGTATTCGAAACCGCTGGCCCATACGTTCATTTTGTTCATTGAGAACCTTAAGAACAAAATCGCTATCTCCGAGGATACGCTCGTCACCTTTTAGGTGGATCTTATCTCTTCCAAGGGCCTTTACCGCCTGCCATCCTCCGGCACTTCGGATTAGACCACCGCCGATCAGATCGGGTCTTCGGCCCATTTCTATGCCCTTTACAACAAAATCATGATACTGTTTCCTTGCCAGGTACACCTTTCGGTTGAACAAACCCAACACCTTGTTTACATCTTGCCACTCTGCTCTCCTTTTTCCCATTAAGACGCTATGGCCATTGTAAGCATAGGTATTCAATTGCTGTATCGATCCGACCAGCTTCGCCCGCAGCGGATTGAGGTGGATATAACGAACCAATTCCAACAAATAATTATCTTCCTGACAGAGGATGGATTTGTATCTGTTTTGAAAAAGGTGGCCATTTCGCCGATACCTTCGGTTGAAACTCACCACGTATCCAGTAAGAATCTTTCGCATGATGGTTGCAATGGGAGCATTTCCGGTCCGCAGCAAAAGGTGCAGATGGTTTGAAAGCAATGCCCAAGCGTAGCAGGGGGTATTCGTCTCTGATAACACCTGAGACAGACGATTTACAAAATCGTCCTTATCGGTGTTGTTTAGGAAAATCTTCCGCCTTTCGATACCTCGACATATGACGTGATGCAAGGCTCCCGGTGCATCTATTCTGGCTCTTCGCGGCATGTTTCAGACAGTATCATGATTTGTTAGGTTAATAAAGCATTTTTGCAAGACCGTCCCTGATAAACTGATAACTGTCCTCCGACTGAATAGTCCAATTAACTGGATTAATTACCTTGAGCAAACGGAAGGGAATATGGTTTTCGCAGGCTTCAAGAAGCAATCAATATCACCTCCCCCATCGATAAGCTGACCTCTGTCACTCTCGGCACTCCGGCTGAGTCGAAAGTAATTTTGATCAAGGAGGTATCCAGGCCGGTTTAACGCCTAAGAGGGCGAAAAATAGGTCGTCCGAAATCACTGGGCGTCAATAAGGGTAGGGTGTGGTTGATTTTTAAAGGAAAAACAAGAGGCTTGTGAAGAAAATTTTCGAAAAGATGGGAATTTACAAAGCCTATAACGTGGAGACGGGCCGAGGTTGATTCTTCGAATATCGCAAATACCAAAACTTTTTACAATTCATTGCCTTAGCGTGTATAATTACAAGAATCTGGTCAATACCCCTCTCTGGCAATGGACAATCGGCATAATTGATACGCGCCTTTATGGTCTTTGGCTAAATAAATATCATTTGCCGCGCCATTGACAACTTGACAAATTTATTGTGTCTATTATTATGACTACATATGGCGGATCAAAAACGAGGAGATGAATCATGCTGACGATTCAAGATTATATCCCGGTCACGAAGGCAAAAAGCTCGTTTCTCGAAATTATTAGAAAAATTGAAGGCTCTGACGATGCCATTGCGATAACCAAAAACGGGGTACCGGAAGCGGTTCTTCTGAGCATGCACCGGTTCGAAGGCCTCATGGAAACGCTGGAGATCCTTTCCGATGACAAGGCGATGAAATCCATCCGCAAATCCATCATGGAAGCCCGCGACGGAAAATGGCTTGATTTCGATGAGGTTTTTGCTGAATGAAAAAGTGGAAAATACGATTGACGCCGGAAGCATCGCGTCTTATTTCGAAGCTTCATCCCGAACATAAAAAACAAGTCAAACAAGCTCTCAATGATCTTCGTCAAAACCCCCACTCAGGCAAGGATCTGCACGAAGAACTCTTCGGATTTAAGTCACTCAGAGCGAAACGTCACAGGATTATTTATAACATCGCCGAAGAAGGTAAATTTCTTCAAGTTTATCACATCGGCAGCAGGCGCGATGTTTATGAGAAATTTCAGCGCTTGTTAGACGAGCTTCAACAATCTTCTGCCAAAGACTGACGCTGGCCATGGGGTGCTTACCGATCTTAACCCCTTAGTTGCATAAACAACATGGCAAAGTATAGCTAATAGTTCGTAATTATATCCAATATTATAGCAAAACCACTAATTTTGGGATATCCCCATCGGTGAATTCGAAGGATGGGATCGATTTTGCCATTTTGTTTACCCTGCAGGAAAGCCGGAGGACTACAGATCCTTCGTTGTCAAGGGATTGCGGTAGGAAATTACAGCTTCACCCTTGACGCCTGGGCTCTGAAGTCCTCCGGCTTTTGCAACGTTGAGTTTAATAAAGGGGTATACAGTCTGAGAATGGCTCACGACCCGGCCGAATCGAACGCCCGGCTCACGATGGTGCGGGCCTCCGCCTGTATCTGGTGCAGGTGCTCGGGTCCCTTGAAGCTTTCGGTGTAAATCTTGTAGATCTCCTCGGTGCCGGAAGGCCGCGCGGCAAACCAGCCGTTTTCGGTGACGACTTTCAAGCCGCCGATGGGGGCATTGTTTCCGGGGGCATGGGTCAGTGTGGCCAGAATCGGCTCGCCGGCCAGGGTCTTAGCGGTGATTTGATCCGGCGTGAGATTTTTCAAAACCTCTTTCTGGGCCGTTGTCGCCGGAGCGTCGAGCCGCTCGTACACCGGGCGGCCGAACATGTCGGCCAATTTCTGATAGTGCTGTTCCGGGTCGCGTCCGGAACCGGCGGTGATCTCCGCTGCCAGCAGGTCCATGATGATGCCGTCCTTGTCGGTGGTCCAGACGGTGCCGTCTTTACGCAAAAAGGCCGCCCCGGCGCTCTCCTCCCCGCCGAAACCGTATGATCCGTCGATCAGGCCGTCCACAAACCACTTGAAGCCGACGGGAACCTCAGACAGCTTGCGCTTGAGGTGAACCGCAACCCGGTCGATCATGCTGCTGCTGACAAGGGTCT